>NZ_AP024563.1:3020000-3208690 GCF_018409545.1 Allochromatium tepidum
CGCACCACGCTCACCGGCAGGTTCATCGCCAGTCCGCCGTCGACGAGCAGCCGGTCGCCGATCTCGACCGGAGCGAAGACCGCCGGCACCGCCATGCTGGCGCGCATGGCCGTGGCCAGATCGCCTTCGCCCAGGATGACCGCCTCGCCGGTGACGACATCCGTGGCCACGGCGCGGAAGGGGATGCGCAGGTCGTCGAAGTCCCGGATGCGGCCGGCGGGCAGGCTGTATTGGCGCAGGGCCAGATCCAGTTTCTGGCCCTGGATGAGCGCCGGCGCGAGATTGACCTTGCGCTCGCGCTCCTGCACGCCGGGGCGCGCCTTGACCAGATAGTTGCGATCCTCCAGCTTGCGGCGCATCCGCCGGTCTTCGCGCTCGGCCTCGTCTTGGAAGATGGTGTCCCAGTCGATCTCCTCGATGGTTTTTTCGATCTCGTCGGGCGAGAGACCCATGGCATAGAGTCCGCCGATGATCGATCCCATCGAGGTGCCGGCGACGTAGTCGACCGGGATGCCCAGTTCCTCGATGAGCTTGAGCACTCCGACATGGGCCGCGCCGCGCGCGCCGCCGCCGGAGAGTGCCAGTCCGATCTTAGGTCGCTCGGCGGCCTCGACCAGGGGCGCGGGGAGCGTGAGCACGACGAGGACGATGAGCGACAGGGCCGGCCAATGCCTGAGGATGGACTGAGCGAAGGTCACGGGACATCTCCATGGCTTGAGCCGTTGGACGGCGAGCTGGAAGGAAACCACGATTTCAGTGGCCGGTTCGAGATGCGAGCGCGTGCTCAGGCATAGAGCAACAGCGGTCTGACCGCCTCGGCCCAGTGCGTCTCGTCCGGTTGCAGGCGCTGCTCCAGATCCTCGGGGGCGGCGGCCGGGTCGTCGACCCATTCGCGCAGGAAGGTGCCGCCCGAGAGCAGATCGATGGCCAGCCGCTCGGTCTCGTATTCGTAATGGAAGTGACGCCAGAGCGGATAGTCGGGGTATTCGAGCCGGATACACTTGAACAGGAGTGCGATCAGGCGATAGGGTTTGAAATGCTCATGGCAATAGTCGGCGTTGTCGGTATGGATCTGGAATCCGGCGCACCGCTGACCGGCGTGCTTGTGGAAGGTCGGCTCGAACCAGCACGGGCGGATGAGCGCGCCCTGGAGCCAGTCGGCGCGTTCACGCTCCATGCGCGCGAGTAGCCGGTCCAGGTCCAGATCGGGTGCGCCGATGAGTTCGAGCGCCGTGGTGGTACCGCGTCCTTCCGAGAGCGTGGTGCCTTCCAGGAGCACGGTTCCCGGAAAACAGCGCGCCATATTGAGACTGGAGGCATTGGGACTGGGATTGACCCAGGACAGCTCCATCACCGGCCAGCCATATCCAGGGGCTTCATTCGGTCGATAGCCCTCCATCGCCACCACATGCAGATCGAGATTCAGGTTCAGATGGGCGACGAACCATTTGGCCAGTTCGCCCAGCGTCAGACCATGGCGCATCTGGATCGGACCGGCCCCGACGAAGCTCTCCCACCCCGGTTCCAGCAGACTGCCCTCGATCGGGCGTCCGGCCGGATTCGGACGGTCCAAGACCCAGAGTGTCTTGCCATGCGCGGCACAGGCGCACATCAGATAGACCAGGGTCGTGACATAGGTGTAGATGCGGGTGCCGATGTCCTGGAGATCGATCAGCAGCACATCGAAGCCGTCGAGCATGGCGGCTGTCGGTTCGCGCACCTCGCCATAGAGGCTATGGACTGGGATTCCATGCCGGGGATCGATCTCGTCGGGTGTCTCGATCATGTTGTCCTGTTTATCGCCGCGCATCCCGTGCTGTGGGCCGAAGGCGGCGACGATCTCGAGTTCCTTCAACTCCATGAGCGCATCGAGCGCATGACGTCCGTGACCGGTCACGGAAGCCGGATGGCCGAGCAGGGCCACGCGCCGCCCCCAGAGCGGTTTGCGCAGTTCCGGATTTTCGAGCAGACGGTCCAGGCCGAGTTTGATCATGGTCTGTCTTGAAGTCCTGTATTTGTCGAGTGGAGAGGGCGCCAAGTATCCAGCGGCTGGATTCCGAGGGCGAGCCCGTTGAGAACGGACCAATAAATTTGAATCGGGCATATCCCAGCGACACAGATATGTCATAGAATAATGCCGATGCGCCGCTCCGATTTCCATTATGAACTTCCCGCCGAACTCATTGCCCAGCAACCCCTGCCCGAGCGTTCCGGCTCGCGCCTGCTGGTGCTCGATGGTTCCGATCCCAAGCCACGCGATCGGATGTTCACCGATCTGCCGAGCCTGCTCGAACCCCATGACCTCTTGATCTTCAACAACACCCGCGTCATGCGCGCCCGTCTGTTCGGTCACAAGGAGACGGGCGGACAGGTCGAGATCCTGATCGAGCGTCTGCTCGACGCGCACGAAGCACTGGCCCATGTGCGCGCCAGTAAAGCCCCCAAACCGGGTAGCCGTATTCGCGTGACCGCCGGCGCCTGGTTGTCGGTCGTCGGGCGCGAGGGCGATCTATTCCGTTTGCGTGCGCTCGAAAGCGATTTCGACGAGCAGATGTCCCGGCATGGTCATATGCCCTTGCCGCCCTATATCCACCGTGAAGACGAAGCACTCGACGAGACCCGTTATCAGACGGTCTTCGCGCGTCATGCCGGCGCGGTCGCGGCACCGACGGCGGCACTGCATTTCGACGAGCCGATGCTGGCGCGACTCGATGCACGCGGAATCGCGCGCGCCGAGATCACCCTGCATGTCGGAGCCGGAACCTTTCAACCGGTGCGCGAAGATGATCTCGAACGCCACCACATGCATTCCGAATGGTTGGAAGTGATTGAAAGCGTGTGCGAACGGATCGAGAAGGCGCGCCAATCAGGCGGGCGTGTCATCGCCGTCGGAACGACCAGCGTCAGAAGTCTCGAAACAGCCGCGGCCGACGGGACGCTCAAACCGTTTCGCGGAGAGAGTCGACTCTTCATCCGTCCCGGTTATCGCTTCAAGGTCGTGGATGCCATGATTACGAACTTCCATTTGCCTGAATCGACCCTGCTGATGCTGGTGTCGGCCTTTTCGGGGTATTCCGAGATCATGAACGCCTACCGTCATGCCATCGAACAGCGTTATCGCTTTTTCAGTTATGGCGATGCCATGTTCCTGACCCGCCGTGAGGCGGCATGAATATTTTGGGCGTGGTCTGGAATTCGGAAACCACTTTGGCATAGAATCATGCCAAGTTGGCATAAAATCGAATGCCGGCGAAGATGTCACAGTATTCACCAAGCGGAGACATGTTAGTGGAACACGCCAATCTCAGCCTCGAAGAAATCCAGCGTCAGTTGGACGAAGCCGATTCCAAGAAAGCCCAGCTCGAAAAACTGCTCAAGAGCAAACGTGAGGAAGGCAAGGGCGCGGTCGTCCAGCAGATCAGAAAGATCATCGCCGACAACGACTATGATGCCGAAGAGATCATGAATCTGGTTCTGCGTCGTCGCAGACTCTCCGGCAATCGCCAATATCGTTATTACGTCGATCCGGAGAATCCGGAAAACGTCTATTCGCGCGGAGCTCTGCCCGGCTGGATGAGAGAGAAGATGGCTGAACAGGGCTTGGATCCGGCTTCCAAGGAAGACCGCGAAACCTTCAAGGCCAATTCACTGCAACTGGTCGAAGGCCGGCAAACCGCCTGAGCCCATTCCGCCGCCACGTCCGTGGCGGCCTCTCCGGGGCGCGTCGCACCGCACCGTATCTTTACGGATATACCGCGCCCCGCGTTTGCTCTATCGTCCCCGCCAACGCAGAGGAACGGATCGCCTCCCAAGCTTTGCTCCAGCACCTGGAGTCAAGACTGTCGAATCAGTTGTGCATTGATTTTTCGACTGTTTTCTCACTTTCTTCAATGCGCTTTCCACGGAATTTGAACGATGAATATCTATGTCGGCAACCTGGCCTACAGCGTGACCCAGGACGAGCTTCGCGACGCCTTCGGTGCCTACGGTGAAATCTCCAGCGTGAACCTGATCACGGACAAGTTCACGGGTAGCTCCAAGGGCTTCGGCTTCGTCGAGATGCCGAACAACTCCGAGGCCGATGCCGCGATCAAGGGTCTCAACGAGACTCCGCTCAAGGGTCGCAACCTGAAGGTCAATCAGGCCAAACCCCGTGGCGAGCGCCCGGCCGGTCGCGGACCGCGCTGGTAAACACCCCCTGACCGCGTCCGGCCTGATCCGTCGCGGTGTCGATCGGCACCGTCGCCCACTCTCCGGACGCGGTTTAAAAAAGCGATTTCGATCTGTTACCGTTACGGCATTCGATTCCTGTCCCCGGATGCCGCCGAATGATCCATCCTGCCTCACCGAGCTCCACGCTGCTCTATCGCGTCCGTCCCGTCTCGCCTCAGGCCCATCTGTTCGAGGTCGAGATCCTGATCGATCCCTCGCCGCACGGTGTGCTCACAGTCTCCATGCCGGCCTGGATTCCAGGCAGTTATATGATCCGCGACTTCGCGCGCAACATCGTCGCGATCTCCGCGTTCGATGAACGTGATCGGCCCGTCGCGCTCGCCAAGACCGACAAGCAGACCTGGCATCTGACCGACATCGCCGGACCATGCCGGATTCGCTATCGCGTCTTCGCCTGGGATCTCTCGGTACGCGCCGCGCATCTCGATGCCACTCATGCCTATTTCAATGGACCGGCCTTGCTGTTGCGCGTGCATGGACTGGATGATCGTCCCTGTCGGCTGGAACTCCTGCCGCCCGATGACCAATCCTTCAGCGACTGGCGTCTGGCTACCGGTCTGCGGCCGCTCGACGTCGATGCGCACGGCTTCGGTCTCTATGAGGCCGAGGACTATGAGGATCTGATCGATCACCCGATCGAGATGGGAGACTTCCGCGAACTGGCGTTCAGTGTGCGCGGCGTTCCGCACCGCCTGGCCATCACCGGACGCCACCGGCTCGACGTGCCGCGTCTGCTCGCCGACTTGACGCGCATCTGTGCCGAACACGCTGCGCTCTTCGGCGAACTGCCGATCGACCGCTATCTGTTCCTGATCACGGTGCTGGGCGAGGGCTATGGCGGGCTGGAGCATCGCTATTCGACCAGCCTCATCTGTGTCCGCGACGACCTGCCCCAGCCGGGCGATGAGGCGCCCACCGAAGGCTACAAGCGCTTTCTGGGTCTGTGCAGTCACGAATACTTCCATCTCTGGCATGTGAAGCGCATCCGTCCGCGCGCCCTGATCGAGTCGAGTCTGGAGCGCGAGGCCCCAACCCGCACCCTCTGGGCCTTCGAGGGCATTACGTCCTATTACGACGAGCTGGCACTGGTGCGCGCCGGCTGCATCGGCGAGAAGGACTATCTCGGGCTGCTCGCCCAAACCCTGACCCGCGTGGCGTGCACGCCCGGACGGCGCGTCCAGACCCTGGCCGAGTCCAGCTTCGATGCCTGGATCAAGTTCTACAAGCCCGACGAGAACGCGCCCAACGCCCTGGTGAGCTATTACGCCAAGGGGGCGCTGGTGGCTCTGATGCTGGATCTGACCCTTCGTCGTGACACCCAGGGCGCCTGTTCGCTCGACGACGTGATGCGCGAGCTGTGGCGTGTCCATGGACGGACCGGACTCGGCGTCGAGGAACGCGGCGTGGAGGCAATCGCCACGGCGGTCAGCGGACTGGATCTGAGCGATTTCTTCGCCCGTGCGCTGGATTCGACCGATGAGCTGGACCCGACCGAACTGCTGGCCAGTGTCGGCGTGGCGCTGCGCCGGCGTCCGAATCGCGGCGACAAGGATCTCGGCGGCTATGTCGATCGCTTCGAGCCGGTCGCGGCCAAGCCGACGCTCGGGGTGCGTCTGCGTCCGGGCGAGACCCTGATCCAGAACGTGCTCAATGAGAGCGCGGGCGAGCGTGCCGGACTGGCGCCGGGTGATCAATTGCTGGCCGTCGAGGGTCTGCGCGTCACGCCCGCCAATCTGGAAACGCTGGTTGCGCGCGCCGCCGACGCCGGTTCGCCCGTCGTCCTCCACGTCTTCCGGCGCGATGAGCTGCTGACCCTGACCGCGCATCCTGAGCCGGCGCCCGAGGATACCTGCGAGCTGAGGCTGATGGACGATGTCCCGGAGGCGGTGAAGCAGGCGCGCGCGCACTGGTTGTCGAGCGTCCTTGAGCGAACCCAACATGGATGAGCGCCAACTTGCCCTGATCCGGCGTCTGTCGGATGGCTGTGCGCACTCGGGCCAAGCCATCGCGCGTGAGTTCGGTCTGACCCGCGCGGCGGTCTGGAAGACACTGCGCAAGACGGCCGATGCGTTTGGTCTGGACCTGATCTCCGAGCGCGGACGCGGCTATCGGCTGACCACGCCGCTCGAACTGCTCGACGACTGGCGTATTCGTGCGACCCTGTCCGAACTGGGCCGCGAGCGTCTGAGCCGACTCGACATCCATCCCGTGATCGACTCGACCAATCGCGAACTCATGCGTCTGGCCGCCGAGGGCGCGCCGTCGGGGAGCGTCTGTCTGGCCGAGCGTCAGACGGCCGGGCGCGGTCGGCGCGGGCGCGAATGGGTCTCGCCGTTCGGGGTCAATGTCTATCTCTCGCTGCTGTGGCGCTATCCGTTTGCGCCGTCCAATCTGGGCGGGGTGAGTCTGGCGATCGGTGCGGTGCTGGCCGAAGTCCTGAACGATATCGATCCCGAAGGCGTGGACGTGGCGCTCAAGTGGCCGAACGATCTGCTATGGCGGCGGCGCAAGCTCGCCGGTCTGCTGCTGGAGGTGGCGGGCGAGTCGCAGGGGCCGTGCCATCTGGTGGTCGGTCTCGGACTCAATCTGCGCATGACGGCGGGGCAGGGGGGCGCGATCGATCAGCCCTGGGCGAGTCTCGAAGAGGTGCTCGGCGACGGCTTCATGGTCGAGCGCAATGCCTTGGTGTCCTGTCTGCTGGATGCCTTTATGGATGCACTCGACCACTATGGACGCGAGGGACTGGCGCCCTTTCTCCCGCTGTGGCGTGCCCATGATGCCTATCTGGGCGAACCGGTGCGGCTGCTGATCGGCGAGTGGGTCATCGAGGGGATCCACGCCGGTGTGGGCGAGGATGGCTCACTGCTGCTGGATACACCGGACGGACGCCGTGCCTTCCAGGCCGGCGAGGTCAGTCTGCGTCCGCTGGAGTCTGAAGTCCAATGAATCTACTCATCGATATCGGAAACACCAATCTGCGCTGGACACCCTATGGCGCCGGTGCCGAGTGGTCGGTCCGGATCGTGCGTCACTCGGACGCGATTCCACTCGATCTGCTGGCGGCCTGGGAGCGGATCCAGCCGCCCGCGCGCGTGATCGTCAGCCATGTCGGCGGGCCGGCGGTCGCCGAGGCGCTGGGACGGGTGACGCGCGCGCTCTGGCGGATCGAGCCGGAATATGTCCGCGTGGCGCCGGTCGCCGCCGGTGTGCGCATCGCCTATGAGAACCCCGAGCGCTTCGGCGTCGACCGCTGGCTGGCACTCATCGCCGCCCATGCCGAACGCCGGCAGGCCACACTCATCCTAGACGCCGGCAGTGCCGCGACCTTCGACCTGCTGCTGGCCGATGGCCGTCATCTCGGCGGACTCATCCTGCCGGGGGTCGAGATGATGCGTACCAGTCTGCTGATGGGCACCCACATCCCGCGCGTCGAGTACGAACCGACGGATGTCGATTGGGCCACGGATACCACCACGGCGGTTGCCGCCGGCAGTCTTGGCGCCATTGCCGCGCTGGCCACCCGGCTCCACGACCGGCTGGCCGAGGCGGCGGGCGAGTCTCCCAGATTCATCCTCACGGGCGGCGACGCCGAGCGTCTGCTCCCCTATCTCGATCGTCCCAGCGAAACCATTCCCGATCTGGTGTTGCGTGGTCTGGTAGCGCTGACCAACGGAGCCGAATCCCTATGAGCGAGTACCAATACTACGAGCCTATCCCAAAAGGTGATATTCTCGGCTGAAGTTTTCTCGATCAAAGGAGTCAGAACGACGATGAGCTTGGCGGTTCAAGACGATGGTTGGCGGTTATCCGACGCCCTGTGGGCGCAGCTCAAACCCCTGTTGCCCGTGTACCAGCCGCCGTCCCATCCGCTGGGCTGCCATCGGCGCCGGATCGAGGATCGGGTGGTGATGGAGGGGATCTTGTTTGTATTGCGCACCGGCTGTCAATGGAATGCGCTCAACGCCACCGGGATCTGTTCGAGCAGCACGGCGCATCGACGGTTTCTGGAGTGGGTGGAGGCCGGGGTGTTCGCGCGCTTCCGGCAGGCCGGTGTGCTCAAATACGATGAACTCCAAGGGATCGACTGGTCGTGGCTGTCGCTGGATGGGACGATGACCAAGGCGCCGCCGGCGGGGTCAAAAAAACGGGGCGCAACCCGACGGATCGCGGCACACAGGGTGTCAAGCGCAGCCTGTTGACGGAAGGCGCCGGCCTTCCCCTGGCGGTAGCCATCGACGGGGCCAACCGCCACGACATGAAGCTCACGCGCACGACCTTGGAGGGGATCATCGTCCCCCGTCCCGCCCCCACGCCCGAGAGACCACAGGGCCTGTGCCTGGATGCCGGCTATGACTATGACGAGGTCCGGACGATCGCTGCGGAGTTGGGGTTCACGCCCCACATTCGCCAGCGGGGTGAGGAAGCCGAGGCCGTCGTGCGTCACCCCGACTTCAAGCCCCGGCGCTGGGTGGTGGAGCGCACACATAGCTGGATGAATCGCTTCCGTCGCCTGTTGGTGCGCTGGGAGAAGCGCGATGACACCTACTTGGCCATGGTCCATCTGGCGCTCGGGATCATCACTTGGCGGGCTACCGGCCTCTTGGGATAGGCTCTAAGGGGTCAGGTTCGGTTTTCTGCTGATCCTGCCCCCTGACCTGGATGCTTCACACCCAAACGCCCTCGGATAACCGGCGGCGGCTCGGACAGCGACCGGGTACGCAGATGCAGCGCCGCCTTCGACAGCAGATGCGCGCTCACCGGCGCGGTGATGAAGAGGAACAGCGTCACCAGCACCTCATGGAAGCTCAAGCCGTCGTCCTGGGTGCTGAAGTGGAGCATGGACGCGATCAGCAGACTGCCGACGCCGATGGTCGTGGCCTTGGTCGGGCCGTGCAGCCGGGTGTAGAAATCCGGCATCCGCGCCAGGCCCAGCGAGCCGATGAAGGTGAAAATCGCCCCGATCAGGATCAGGACCGTCAGCGTGATCTCCAGCATCATGCACCTATTCGATGATGTCGCCGCGCAGCAGATATTTGCACAGGGCGACGGTTCCGACGAAGCCCATCATGGCGATCAGGATCGCGGCCTCGAAATAGAGCGCCGAATCCAGATGCATCCCCAAGAGCACCAGGAGCGCGATGGCGTTCACATAGAGCGTATCGAGCGCCAGGATACGGTCGGGCTTGTCCGGCCCGGTCAGTAGGCGCCAGAAGGTCAGCCCGATGGCGGCCGTCACCAGGGCGAAGGCGATGGAGAGCGCGATGCTCAGCATGACTCGAAGACCCTCCGAATGGGCGTCTCATAACGCTGCTTGATGGTGGCGACCAGTGCCTCGGGATCGGCCACGTCCAGCCCCTGCACGACGAGCACGCGCCGATCCGGACTCAGCCAGGACGACACCGTGCCCGGCGTCAGCGAGACGGTGTTGGCCAGCAGACTGATGCCCAGTTCCGAGCGCAGATCCAGGGGCACTTCGACGAAGGCCGGTCGGATGTGATCGGCGCCGCGCAGGATCAGCCAGGCCACGGCCAGATTGGCGACCAGGATGTCGTAGCCGACCACCAGCAGGAAGCGCAGCAGGGTCAGCGGCCGGCGCACGGGCACCGGGTCCGGCCAGAAGCGCAGGGTGAAGATCGGAATCAGCCAGCCGAGCAGCAGCCCGAGCAGGATGGAGCCGGGTGCGAGACTGTTGGCCAGCAGCACCCAGATCAGGGCCAGGGTCGGCGTGAGGATGGGATGCGGCAACCAGCGTCTCATGGCGCGACCTCCCCAGGTGCGACCTGGATGCCGATCGGCTTGAGCACCGCCTGGAGGTAGCCGGCCGGATCGAGCAATTGTCCAGCGGTCGCCTCGGCCAGATCCAGCACCGGACCCGAGCCGATCAGCAACGCCAGACAGAGCGCGAGCAGTCCCAGGGTCGGCCGTGAGGCACTGAGCAGACCTTCCGCCGGCGGCGGATGGGTGGGTTCGCCCGAACCGGCGCCCCGGATATGGAGGAACAGCAGACTGCCCGAGCGCGCCAGGGCGACGATGCCCAGCAGACTGCCGATCAGAACCACGCCCAGCATCCAGGGCCAGACCGGTTCATCGAGCGCCGCGCGCAGAACGAGAAACTTGCCGACGAAGCCTGAGAGCGGCGGCAGTCCCGCGACCAGCATGGCCGTGACGAAGAACAACCCGCCGAGCAGAGCGGCATTCGGCAGCGCCGGTCCGGGTGCCAGCCGATCGGCGGCCCAGCCGCGCTCGCGCGTGATGAGATCGGCCAGCAGGAAGAAGGCCGCCGTCGCGAAGGTGGTGTGGACCAGATAATAGAGTCCGGCCGCGATTCCATCCGCCGTCCCGAGTCCGAATGCCGCCAGCAGCAACCCGACCGAGACCACGACCAGATAGGCGACCTGCCGGCGCAGTTCGTTCGCCGCCAGCGCGCCCAGTGCTCCAAGCGCCAGGGTCAGCAGACCCAGCGGCAGCAGCCAGGCGGCATAGAATCCGGTCAGGATTCCGGCGTGCTCGCCGAACATCAGGGTCTCGACGCGAAGCAGTGAATAGGCACCGACCTTGGTCATGATGGCGAACAGCGCCGCCACCGGCGCCGAGGTCGAGGCATAGGCCGAAGGCAGCCACAGATGCAGCGGCGCCAGCGCGGCCTTGAGCGCGAACACCGCCAGCAGCAACAGCGCCGCCACCCGTGCCGGTCCCAGATCCTCGGGCGGCAGTCGGGCGATCTTCAGCGACAGATCGGCCAGATTGAGCGTACCGACCAGGCCATAGAGGGCACCGGCCGCGAACAGGAACAGCGTCGAGCCGACCAGATTGATGACGACGAAATGCAGTCCGGCCCGCACCCGCGCCGCCCCGCCGCCATGCACCAGCAGGCCGTAGGAGGCCAGCAGCAGGATCTCGAAGAAGACGAACAGGTTGAACAGATCCCCGGTCAGGAAGGCGCCGTTGAGACCGAACAACTGGAGCTGGAACAGCGGATGGAAATGGCGGCTGCATCTGTCGGTGCCCTGCATGGCGTGCAGCAGGGCGAAGAAGGCCAGCAGCGATGTGACCAGCAGCATCCACACCGCCAGCCGGTCGGCCACCAGCACGATGCCCCAGGGCGCGGGCCAGTGGCCGAGATGATAGGTGAGGATGGTGCCGTCCCCGACCAGGATCAGCAGCTCGACCGCCAGCAGGATCTGGCCGAGGATCGCGGCCAGATTCAGCCTGCGGCGTGCGGCGAGCGACAGCGTCCGCCGCGACAGCAGCAACAGGGTGCCGACCAGCAGCGGCAGGAGCAGCGGGGCGATGACGAGATGGTTCATGCCTCCGGCTCCTTCTTGCGGCTCGCAACGCCGGCATTGTCACGCCCGTCGACATGATCGTTGCCCAGTTCGGCGCGCGCCCGCAGCGCCAGCATGATGACGAAGGCGGTCATGGCGAAGCTGATGACGATGGCCGTGAGTACCAGCGCCTGGGGCAACGGATCTGTATAGCGACTCAGCTCGGGAGCGAGGATCGGCGGCGCGCCGATGGTCAGACGCCCGCTCGCGAACAGGAACAGATTGACCCCATAGGTCAGCAGGGTCAGACCCAGCACCACCGAGAAGGTGCGCGCGCGCAGCAGCAGATAGACGCCGCCCGCCGTCAGCACGCCGACGATCAGACTCATCAGGGCTTCCATGTCAGGCCGGCTCCCGGTTCGGGTTCGGGTTCGCGCTCGAAGCGTCCGCTCCGGGATGGGTGGCGCGATGCATCAACCCCAGATGGATCAGGATCAGGAGCGTCGCGCCGACCACCACCAGATAGACGCCCAGATCGAACAGCATGGCCGTGGCCAGCTCGAAGTCGCCGACGATCGGCCAGTGCACATGGGTGAAACTGGAGGTCAGGAAGGGATAGCCGAACACCAGACTCCCAAGCCCGGTCAGGGTCGCGATCAGCAGACCCGCGCCGATCGGCGGCAGCATGTTGCTCGACAGGCGCCGGTGGGTCCAGGCCACGCCATTGGTCAGATACTGCATGATGAGCGCCACCGCCGTGATCAGCCCGGCGATGAAACCGCCGCCCGGCTCGTTGTGTCCGCGCAGAAAGATGAAGACCGACACCAGGAGCGCCAGCGGCAACAGCAGCCGTGCCAGTGCCGCCATGATCGCCGGATGGGTGTCCCAGTTCCAGGGGCGGCCATCGGCGTCGTGCGTCAGCCCCGGCAGCCGCAGGCCATAGAGCATGGCATGGATGCCGAGTCCGGCGAGCGCCAGCACCGTGATCTCACCCAGGGTATCGAAGCCGCGAAAATCGACCAGGATGACGTTGACCACGTTCGAGCCGCCGCCGCCCGGCAGGCTGTTGGCGATGAAGTAGTCCGAGATCGACGCCAAGGGCCGAGTGAGCACAGTCCAGGTCAGGGCGCCGGCGCCGAGTCCGGCCAGCCCCGCCAGCACGCCATCACGCCAGCGCCGCCCGATGCTCGACTCGTCCGGCCCGCGCTGCGGCAGGAAATAGAGCGCGAGCAGCAGCAGCACGATGGTGACGATTTCGACTGAAAGCTGAGTCAGGGCCAGATCGGGCGCGGAGAACTTGACGAAGATCAGCGCCACCAGCAGCCCGAGCGCACCGACCACGACCAGCGCCGTGAACCGGCGTCGATGCAGGGCGACCGTCACCAGTGTAACCAGGATCAGCCCGGCCGTCATGACCAGACTGACGCCATCGACCGGCAGGATGGCGCGCGTCCCGGTCAGCGGCGAGCCGGAGCCGACGGACCCGAGCACGCCGAACGCCAGCACCGTCAGCAGCAACATCAGCACCAGCCGTTGCAGCGAGCCGTTGTCCAGCCGACGGGTGAGCCAGCCCGAAAACAGCATGAGTTCGGCCAGCAGCCGGTCATACATGGCCCGCGCGTCGATCCGGCCCTCCATCCGCGCGGCGAGCCGGAACAGCGGCCGGCGCGCGGCATAGATCAGCACGCCCCCGACCAGCGCCGCCAGACTCATGACCACCGGCAGCCCGAACCCATGCCAGATGGCCAGATCGAACGCGGGCGGCGGGGCTTGCAGCACGCTGGCGACCGTCATGCGCAGAATCGGATCGACCGTGAGCGCCGGCAGGATGCCGACCAGCAGACAGATAGCCACCAGGATCGCCGCCGGCGCCTTCATCCAGAACGGCGGCTCGTGCGGGGTGCGCGGCAGATCGATCGGCTCGCCGTTGAAGAAGACGTCGTGGATGAAACGCAGCGAATAGGCCACCGCCATCGCGCCCGAGGCCACCACCAGCGTCGGCAGCAGCCAGCCGTATTCGAAGCCGGTCGAGAAATCGGCGGTCTCGGCGAAGAACATCTCTTTCGACAGGAAGCCGTTGAACAGCGGCACGCCCGCCATCGAGGCCGCCGCCACCATCGCCAGGGTCGCGGTATAGGGCATGAAGCGCCACAGACCATTGATGCGGCGCATGTCGCGCGTGCCGCATTCGTGGTCGATGATCCCGGCGGCCATGAACAGCGATGCCTTGAAGGTCGCGTGATTGAAGATGTGGAAGACGCCCGCGACCGCCGCCAGCGGGGTGCCGAGTCCGAACAGGAGCGTGATCAGTCCCAGATGGCTGACGGTCGAATAGGCCAGCAGTCCCTTGAGATCATGCTTGAACAGCGCCACGCCGGCGCCGATCAGGAGTGTCGCCAGCCCGGCACCGATCACCAGCCAGGTCCATTCCGGCGTGCCCGAGAGCACCGGGAACAGCCGTGCCAGCAGAAAGATCCCGGCCTTGACCATGGTCGCCGAGTGCAGATAGGCCGAGACCGGCGTCGGTGCGGCCATCGCGTGCGGCAACCAGAAATGGAAGGGGAACTGGGCCGACTTGGTGAAGGCCCCGAGCAGGATCAGGACCAGCATCGGGGTATAGAGCGGATCGGCGCGCACCGCCTCGCCCTGGGTCAGGATCACCGAGAGATCATAGCTGCCGGCCATCTCGCCGAGCAGCAGCAGTCCGCCGAGCAGCGCCAGTCCGCCCATGCCCGTGACCGCGAGCGCCATGCGCGCCCCGCGCCGGCTCTCCGACTTGCGGTAGGAATAGCTGATGAGCAGGAAGGACGACAGACTCGTCAGCTCCCAGAAGATCAGCATCAGGATCACGTTCTCCGACAGCACGATGCCGAGCATCGAGCCCATGAAGAACAGCAGATAGGCATAGAAGCGTCCCAGCCCGTCGTGCTCGGGCAGGTAATAGCGGGCATAGAGGATGACCGGCAGCCCGATGCCCAGGATCATGGACGCAAACAGCAGCCCCAGCCCGTCGAGCCGGAAGGCCAGATCGAGTCCGGCCGCCGGGATCCAGTCCAGACGCCACAGCACCGTCTCGCCGGCGAAGGGCGTCGGTGCAAACGGTGCCAGACAGAGCACGGCCAGCAGGGTCACGGCGCCGGCCGTCCAGGCGGATTTCATGCGCCCGAAGCGGGACACCCAGCCCGTCAGGACTGCTCCGAAGAAGGGTAGGAGTACGACGAAGGACAGATTCATAGTGTCGCGACTCTGCCAGCGGAACGGCGCGATGGCAAGTCGAGATCTGAGCCGCGATCACTCGAGACCCGAGACGCGTTCACTCAGTTCATCGGCTCCACCCATTCATAGATCTCGATCGTCGCCGGATCGCACTGGCAGCAGCCCCCGGCGCAGGGCGTACCGGCCGGGAGCTTACGCACCCGCCCCTTGCGCTCCAGCGTTTCCAGCATCCCACGCAGGGCGTCCGGCTCGGCGTCGAAGCGATAGGCCAGATCGCGCACGGCGGCGCGGCGGTTGTCGCGCAGATAGCGCGAGAGTTCGCTGACGATCATGACGCTGCCCCCTCAGCCGCTAGTTTGACGGGTGCCGGCTCGCGCCTTGCCCAGAGACGCATCCCGATGACAACGGTGAGCAGCAGCCCAAGCATCACACCGATCCAGATCGAGGCGCTGACCGGATCGCGGCCAAAGATCGCCGCCTGATAGAACACAGTCGCCGTGACATACCCCAGACCCGTGGTCCAGAACACCGCGAAGGCCGCCCAGCCGGTGCTGATCTCGCGCTGGATGGCGCCGATCGCGGCGACACAGGGCGAATAGAGCAGGATGAACAGCAGATAGGCGAAGGCTCCAGCCGCGCCGTCGAAGCGTGCGGCCATGGCGCCGAAGGTACCGCTGCCGACCTCCAGTTCCTCTGCCGCTGCCTCGGGTGTGGTCGTCTCAGCGACACGGCCCAGGCCCAGCGGATCGGCCCAACGGCCCAAGGCATCGATCAGATTGACCGGAATGGTCGCCACCGCTTCGTTCAAGCCGGCACTCAAGCTGTAGGGCGCGTCCTCCTCGGCGCCCGACTCCTCACCGGCATCGGCGGCGGCCAGACTCGAATAGGTCGCATCCAGCGTACCGACCACGGCTTCCTTGGCCAGGATGCCGGTGAAGATGCCGACCGTCGCCGGCCAGTTCTCCGCGTTCAGACCCATGGGCGCGAAGGCCGGAGCGATGGTGCGCCCGATGGCGGCGAGCACCGACTCTTCGCTGTCCTCGTGGCCGAAGCTGCCGTCGGTGCCCGTGGTGTTGAGTACGTTGAGCACCAGCACCATGGGCACGATCACGGCGCCGGCGCGCACGACGAAGCCCTTGGTGCGGTCCCAGGTGCGGATCAGCACACCCTTGAGCGTGGGCAGGTGATAGGGCGGCAGTTCCATCACGAAGGGCATAATCTGACCTTGGAGCAGGGTGCGCTTGAGGATGAAGCCGGTCAGCACGGCGGCGAGAATGCCGATCAGATAGAGTGCGAACACCACGTTCTGCCCGCCGGCGGTGAAGAAGGCGGCGGCAAAGAGTGCATACACCGGCAGCCGCGCTCCGCACGACATGAAGGGCGCCATCAGCACCGTCAAAATACGGTCGCGCGGATTCTCCAGGGTACGCGCCGCCATCACCGCCGGCACGTTGCAGCCGAAACCGACCAGCAACGGTACGAACGACTTGCCCGGCAGGCCGACGGCGCGCATGAAACGATCCATGACGAAGGCGGCGCGTGCCATGTAGCCCGAGTCTTCCAGCACCGACATGAACAGATACAGGAAGGCGATGATGGGGATGAAGGTCGCCACCACCTGCACGCCGCCGCCAAGTCCGTCGGCGATGCCGATGATCAGCCATTCGGGCGTGCCGATCCGACCCAACAGCTCAGCCGTACCATCGACGAAGATGGCCCCGGCGGCGATGTCGAAGAAGTCGATGAAGGCTCCGCCGATGTTGATGGTGAACATGAACATCAGGTACATGACGGCGAGGAAGATCGGGAGGCCGAGCGCGCGATTGAGCACCACTCGGTCGATCCGGTCGGAGAGCGAACGCGAGGCTTGACCGGACTGCTTGATGGTCGCCTGGGTGACGGCGTGCGCGAAGCCGTAGCGTGCGTCGGAGAACAGGATATCGACGTCGTCTGCCTCGTCGCCGAGCAGGGCTCGGACTTCGTCCGCCGTCACCGCCGCGCCTGCCAACTGGCGCGCCAGATCGTCGCCCTCGATGAGCCGTGCCGCCAGCCAGCGCGGCGGATCGCCTTGAGCGGCAGCAATTGCGTTCAGACGCGGTTCGAGCGCGCTGATCGCCGCTTCCAGCGTCGGACCGAACGGAATCCGGACCGGCGGCGCGATGGCGCGGCCTGGGACGCATCTGGCCTGTTCCAGCAGGGCCTGCTTGAGTTCCGGCAGTCCCTGACCATTGGCCGCCACCAGCGGCACCACCGGACAGCCGAGCCGTTTGGAGAGCGCCGCGATGTCGATCTGGAGGCCGCGCGACTCGGCCACATCCATCATGTTGAGCGCCAGCACCAGCGGGCGGCCCATCTCGATGAGCTGAGTGGTCAGATAGAGGTTGCGCTCGAGGCTGGAGGCATCGAGGATGTTGAGGATGACGTCGGCCTCGCGCGCATGGACGAAATCGCGCGCGATGCGCTCGTCGAGCGAGACCGAGGGGTCGGAGACGTCGAGCGAATAGGTGCCGGGCAGATCGACCAGGGTGAACTCGGCCTCGCCGAGCCGATAGCGTCCGGTCTTGCGCTCGACCGTCACGCCCGACCAGTTGCCGACCTGCTGACGCGAGCCGGTCAGGGCGTTGAAAAGCGTCGTCTTGCCGCAGTTGGGGTTGCCGACGACGCCGATGCAGTAATGCGGCCTGGATTGGGGTTGGACCTGACTCATCAGGCACGCTCCATTTCGAGTACCGCCGCCTCGTCGCGGCGCAGACTGACCGAGGTGCCGCGCACCCGGATCTCGACCGGATCACCCAGCGGGGCGACCCGGATCACTTCCAGCGCGGCGCCGGGCGTCAGCCCCATCGCCAATAACTTGCGTCGATAGGCTCCGCCGCCGGCCTGAAAACCGAGCACGCGCCCTTGGTCCCCCGCCTTGAAGTCCTTGAGTGTCGTGTTCATCCGTCGATCGCCTCTACCAGGATCTTGACCGCCATGCCGCACCCGAGCGCCAGACGCGTCTCGCCTCGCGCCACCACCAGACCGCCGCCCTGACGCGCTACGATGCGCACCTCGGTGCCTGGATTCAGACCCAGCTCGGTCAGACGCCTGGCCAACCCCTTGCCGCCTTGCAGGGTCCGGATGCGCACCCGCTCGCCCTCGCCGGCCATGGCGAGCGGGAAGGTCTTGACCGCCGGTTGATCTTTGCAACGATCGACCCGTGCCGCCGGGGGGAAGGAGTCACCGATATCGCCTGGATGCAGTGAGAGAGCAAGATTCATCTGGGATGCACCAATGAATAGCAACAAGAATGATTCTTATCTTATGTGAATATCCATGCTAATGCAATAAATTCTCATTCTGTCTTCAGGTCTGAGCGATGGGAGGCATGGCGGATCATGCAGCGACGCCCAGCGCTGGGCTTGACGCGGATCAAGGACTGTCATCACGGATCGGCCAAGATTCGCCCCGGCGATCTATGTTGGACTGCATGACACACAGCGAGGAATTCCGATGCCGTCCGGACAACGACTCGAACGCGAGCAGAAGACCATCGCCGCCATGCTGGCGATCTATTGCCGAGACCATCATGGCGGACGACGGGAGCTGTGCGAGGACTGTGCCGGACTGCTCGACTACGCCCGGCGTCGGCTGGAGCGCTGTCCTTTCCAGGAAGAGAAACCGGCCTGCAATCGCTGCGAGGTACACTGCTACTCGGCCGGTCGGCGCGAACGGGTGCGCGCCGTGATGCGTTACGCCGGCCCGCGCATGATCCTGCCGCATCCCATCCTGAGCCTGTGGCACCTGATCGACACCAGGCGACCGGTGCCCAGGCTCAAGAGACGTTCGGATACCAAGAAAGACCGGCGCGATTGAAACCGCGCCGGTGGTCAGTCTCGGCTATGCCTCAATGCATGGCTGCCGGAGCATAGTACATCGCCAGCCACACCCCGGCCGCGAACGTCAGCACCAGTGCGACGACGATCAGCCAACGGACGACGCGGCCCGTCGGCGGGTTCACGGGCGGATGCGCCGCCGGTGTCGTGACTGGCGCGTGCTCGGCGACACAGATCGCCCGACGCCCGATCGCCATGGCCGTCTGCGTCAACAGAACCACCACGACCCCGCTCAACAGCATGATCAGACCCGTACCGAGCTGGAGATAGAACGCCTGCCCGGTCTCGGCGAACAGGGTCAGGCCGGCGATCCCGATGGCGGCCAACGGAAACGAATAGGCCCACCAGGACAGAAAGAAGCGCAGCCCCAGAAAGCGCCGGATCTGGGTGAACAGCAGGAGTGTCAAAAAGAGCCCGGCGAAATAGAGGATGCGCCCGAAGCTGTCCAACTCCCCGACCAGCTTCAGATAGGCGATGAAGCCGACGGCCGGCGGCGCGATCAGGATGAAGAGCGTCGGCATCAGGTGCGACTCGATCGGGTGATGGAAGAGCACCCGGTTGAAGACGATCACCACCAGGATCAGCCAGAACAGGATGCCGATGCTGAAGAAGAACCAGGACAGGTCGACATAGCCCAGGGACACACCGGCGATGGGCACCAGCAGGTTACCGACCGCCGGGATGAACCAGGCCGGGTTCATGTGGTGGATCTGGAAATGCTCGTGATGGATCCAGACACTGACGATGTAGAGCGTGAACAGCAGATGCAGTCCGGCGCCGATCATCCACAGCGGCGCACTGACGGCCGACGAGACCGGCAGGAAGGCGATGGCCAGCAGCAGCAGGCTCATCGAGATGGTCGGGAAGAAGTTGATCTTGACCGGATGGCGCAGCTCGCGGACCACCGACTGGCGATGGAGCAGCAGCTTGAACGTATAGAGCAGCACGAGCAGGCCGAAGATGGCGCTCGTGGCGCCCAGCAGCCAGGGCGTGAGTCCGAGATCGAGGTTCAGGAGCGACTGGACCTTCTCCCAGCCGATGGTCAATCCCGACAGCCCCATGATCATCGAGAAGAAGGAGACGGGAAAATTGGCCAGACGATGTTCAGTGTGAGACATGTTCTCCATGATGACTCCGAGAGCGCCCGCTCCGAGCGGAACGGGCATGAGAATGGATCAGGCCCGCTTGGTATTGAGCTTCAGGGGCAGATAGAGCGGGCACCAGCCGATCAGGGCGGTGCCGAATGGGATCAGGGCCAGGGCGCCGAACAACCAGTTCTGGGTGTTCAGTGCCCAGAAGGCCAGGGCCAGGCCGATGAGGACACGGACGACGCGATCGAGTGTGCCGAGGTTCTGGGTCATGTGAGGATCTCCGTTCGAGTGCGGGCGGCTGGAGGCCGCTTGGACGTTGACTGTGGAACGCACTCTAATGGTCGCCGCCGACCCTGTCGGTGACTTTGTCACACTGAAGCTTCGCGTCATACCTGACTTCAATCGTCCTGCGTGCGGCGTCGCAATTCCGCGCGATCGAGCAGTTCGATCCAGCCGCGCCGTGCCCGCAGTAGCCCCTGCTCCTCCAGCCCCTTGAGCACCCGGCTGATGACCTCGCGCGAGGAGCCCAGTTCGGCGGCCAGTATCTGGTGGGTCGCCTGGATCTCGGACGAATCCGTGCGCTCGGCCTGGCGTAGCAGATGGTCGATCAGCCGCTGGTCGAGGCGCTGGAACAGCACCGCGTCGAGCACGCCGAAGACCTCGACCAGCCGGCCGGCGATGAGGCCGAAGAGATATTCGCGCCACGGCTCGCTGCTCCCCAACCATCGGCGCACGCTCGCCGGCTGCACGACCACCGCCTCGACCTCCGTCTCGCATACGGCGAAGGCCGGAAAGGGACGCGCGCTGAGCAGACAGGAGGCGGTTAGCACGCAGCTCTCGCCCGAATGCACGCGGTAGAGCGTAATCTCGCGGCCGTTCTCACCGAGCTGATAGACCCGCGCCGTGCCGTCGAGCACCAGCGGCAGATGCGCGCACTGAGCGCCCGCCTGACAGACGGCCTGTCCGGCGGGCAGGCGCACACGCATGACCTGATCGAAGAATTCGCGCTGGAACTCGGCCGAAGCGGTGTGCAGAAAGGCGAAGGTTTCCAGCAGACGTCGATGTTGATCAGGATCGGAAATCATGACGAATCGTCCCGAGGCGGCGCTAACGGGCCGGCGTGATGATGGCGTACAGCATGTCCGGCATGTACTGGGTGTCGGTGGAGGCATCGAACGGCCAGAGCGGTTCGGGAACCTTGCTGAACCGATCCTTGGTATAGATGACTTCGACCGCGTGCGTCATGCGTGCATTCGGAGCCGCGCCGTCGGAATGCTCCGGGATCAAAATCGTGCAGGAATCGACCGACCGGCAGCCGCTTGGTCGCAGATCGGTCCGCCGGCCGGGCATGGCCTGGATGGACGGATTGGCGGCGAGCAGCGCCTGGGCGACCGCGCGCGCCAGCGGCCCGTATCCGCTGAGTTCGGCCGGATAGACGGCATTGAAGGCGCCGTCCCGGAAGCCGACGTCGTACAGTCGGCCCTGGATGTCCAGCCCGGACACGCCCGCGATCTCGCCGTCCTCGACGACGAGCGAGAGGGCTTGGGCCGAACCGGCGACCCCAAGATAGAGGGCGGCGAAGATGGAAGCGCGTCGACGCGAAACACGAGGTTTGATGCTCATTCCGGCAGATGCTCCCGGAGCCAGTGGTTGATCTGGATACGCGAACGTGCGCCGCTGAACCGGCCGTGTTCCTCGCCGTGCCGGAACAGGATCACGGTCGGGAAGCCGCGCACCCGATAGTGTCCGGCCAGACGCATGTTCTCGCCCTCGTCGACCTCGACCTTGGCCAGTTGCAGACGCCCTTCGTGCTCCTCGACGACGCGCTTCAGATGCGGCGTGAGCGCGTGACAGGGACCGCACCAGTCGGCCCAGAAATCGACCAGGATCGGCTGCTCGGACGAGGCCGCGATGACCTGGGTTTGAAAGTCCTCGTAGTGGACATCGAAGATGTGCGGATGGGGCGGCGCGGACGACGACATGAGATTGTTACCAATGAGTGGGCAAAAAGCCTGAAATCAATCGGGGATCGTGAGTTCGAGGTTTTCGAGCAGCAGTTCGTCGCCGCTGACCAGTCGGGTCTGGAAGGCGCCGCAGGCTCCGCACAGCAACCGGTTCGCCCGTGCCTCGGTCTCGGCGCCGCAGAGGTTGCACTGCACCCGGATCTCGGCCGGCTCGATGACGAGTTCGGCGTCTTCGGCCATGGTGCCGGCGGCGACGAGCGGATAGGCCTGCCGGAGCAGCATCGGCTCGACCCCGGCGAGCGGGCCGACCTTGAGCCGGATGCGATCGATACGGCTCGCCCCGTGCTCGCGGGCGATGCCCGTCACCTGATCGATGAGCGCCTGACAGAGTGAGAGTTCGTGCATGTTTCGCTCGCTATCATCCTGGTTGCGGGCAGTCTAGACTGATGTGACCCGGACGCCAACGTCTCGCCGTCAAGCTCGCCCGCTTGCGGCTGGCCGACAAACAGCGTCTGCTCGGCGCCATGACCACCACGGTGCTCGCCGACGGTCGGGTCGCCGTGGCCGAGTTGGAACTTTTGCGTGCCGTCTGTGCCGTACTGCGGACACCGCTACCGGTTCTCGACTTGAATCGGCCGGGTGTCGCCCCGATCTAGGGGCCTCGCGTGCTGCTTCGGAAGAAGGGCGCCAGACTCAAGCTTTATCAACCCACATCCATCGACCAACACATGGAGATTGTCCCGATGAAACACCTGCTAGCCAGCACCGCCGCCGGTCTCATGGCCCTCGGCCTCGCCGGCGCCGCCTTCGCCGCTGATCTGACGCCCGAGGAGCAGATCGAGACCCGTCAGGCCGGCTACGAATTCATGGGCTGGAACATGGGTAAGATCAAGGCGAACCTGGAAGGCGAATACAACGCCGCTCAGGTCGAGGCCGCCGCCAACGTCATCGCCGCCATCGCCAACTCCGGCATGGGCGCGCTCTATGGTCCGGGTACCGACAAGGACGTCGGCGACGTAAAGACCCGCGTGAAGCCCGAGTTCTTCCAGAACATGGAAGACGTCGGCAAGATCGCGCGTGACTTCGTCGGTGCGGCCAATACACTGGCCGAAGTGGCGGCCACCGGTGAGGCCGAGGCCGTCAAGACCGCCTTCGCCGATGTCGGAACCGCCTGCAAGGCGTGCCACGATAAGTATCGGGCCAAGTGATCCTTGAATCTCGCCTGATCGCTCGAAAAAGGCCGCCCAGTGAATCGGGCGGCCTTTTTCGTTCCTCACCAATCCGGTACGCTTCCCGCCGGCGGTGGGGGAGGCGGTGGCGGCAGCAGTCCGCCATCGGCGATCCAGACCGCGCCGGCCGCGATCGCCAGTGCCAGAACGAAGGCGATCGGCCCGCCGCCCCTGGCCGAGTGCGCCATCGGCTCGCGCGTCATCTTGTAGCCGGTGATCATGGGCCGGATCAGGTTGTCACCGCGCACCCAGGTATGGAAGAGTGTCGCCAGCACATGCAGGGCGACGAAACCGCCGATGATCCAGATCGCCTGACGGTGCAGACGGCTGAGCCAGACGCTCGTCTCGCTGGAGACCAGGGATTTCAGCGGTCCTGAGAAGGCGATGTCGTCGGTGGCGAAGAGTCCGGTCAGGCTCTGGAACAGCATCAGCGCCAGCAGCACCAGCACCGAGATGCCCCCCAATGGATTGTGCCCCATGCCGTGCCAGCGTCCGCGCAGATAGGTCAGAATCGTGCGTGGGCCGGTCACGAACTGGCTGAAGCGGGCATAGGTCGAACCGACGAAGCCCCAGACGAGGCGAAAGACGATCAATCCGAAGATGGCCAGTCCGATCAAGCCGTGCCAGTCGATCCAGGGTCCGCCCGTCAGTCCGGTCACGAAGGCCAGTGCGACCAGTAACACCAGCAACCAATGAAAGAGACGGGTCGGAAGATCCCAGAGTTTGATTCGATGTTCCTGCATCATTCCTGTACCAGAGAGGGATGGGTGGCTAAAGTGTCGCCCAATCCGGCGGTCGACGCCAAGTGCGCGCGTGCTCCGGGGCGCGAGGTCGGGCGATGAAGCCTGCTGTCGTCCTGTTGAGCGGCGGTCTGGATTCAACCACGGCGCTCGCCATCGCCCGCGCCCAAGGCTTCGCCCCCTATGCGCTGTCCTTCCGCTATGGTCAGCGTCATGCCGTCGAGCTGGAAGCGGCCGCGCGCGTGGCCGAATCCCAGGGCGTGGTCGAGCATGTGATCGCCGAGATCGATCTGCGCCGCTTCGGCGGCTCGGCCCTGACGGCGGATCTCGCCGTACCCAAGGGGCGCGATCCGGGCGCGATGGATTCCGACATCCCCGTGACCTATGTACCTGCGCGCAATACGGTTTTCCTGTCGTTCGCGCTCGCCTGGGCCGAGGTGCTGGAGGCGGGCGACATCTTCATCGGGGTCAATGCGCTCGACTATTCCGGCTATCCGGACTGCCGACCCGAGTACATCGCCGCCTTCGAGACGCTGGCCAATCTGGCCACGGCCGCCGGTGTCGAGGGACGTCAGCATTATCGTATCCATGCCCCATTGATCGAGATGAGCAAGGCCGAGATCATCCGCGCCGGGCTGGCGCTCGGGGTCGACTATGGTCTGACCGGCAGTTGCTATGACCCCGGCCCCGATGGTCGACCCTGTGGGGCCTGCGATTCCTGCCGACTGCGTGCCAAGGGCTTCGCCGAGGCCGGGGTCGCCGATCCGCTCCTGGCCCGTTTCGAGGTGGGTGCATGAATACGCGCCTCTTTCATCTCGCCGCCGTCCCCTTCGAGGCCGCGTGTCGGATCGACATCCTGCCCGAGGGACATCGCTGCCGGCGTCTGCATGGTCATAGCTTCCTGGCGCGGGTGCGCGCCGAGCCGCCGTCGGGCTGGGCCGGCTTTCCGGGCGCGGAGAGCGACGACCTCCAGGCCGCGCTCGCGCGCTGTGTCGAGCCGCTCGACTATCGCGATCTCAACACCATCCTGCCGATCCCGACCGACGAGAACCTGGCGCGCTGGGTGCGCGACCGGCTCGACGTGCCCGGCCTCGCCTCCGTCGGCATCCAGAGCACGCGCGATCAGGGCGCGGATCTCGACGGCGCCGATCACGCCCATCTCTGGCACCGCTTCCGGTTCGAGTCGGCGCATCGGCTACCGAACGTGCCCGAGGGCCATCCCTGCGGGCGGATGCACGGCCACGGCTTCGAGGTCATCCTCCATGCCGATCAGGATCTCGACGGCGAAGACATGGGCATCGATCTCGACCGGCTCGCCGCGCTCTGGGCGCCGCTGCATGAGGAGCTGCATCAGGTCTGTCTCAACGACATCCCCGGCCTGGAGAATCCGACCAGCGAGCGGCTGGCGAGCTGGATCTGGGCACGGCTCAAACCCGAACTGCCGGCGCTGTCCTGGGTCACGGTCTACGAGACCGCGACCGCCGGCTGTCACTTCGACGGCACCCATTATCGGATCTGGAAGGAGCAGCGCTTCGAGGCCGCGCTGCGTCTGGAGCAGGCGCCCGAGGGCGACGCACGGCGGCGTCTGCACGGACACAGCTATCTGTTGCGACTGCATCTGACCGCGCCGCTGGATCAGGTGCTCGGCTGGACGGTCGACTATGGCGACGTCAAGCGCCTGTTCAAACCGCTCTACGACCGGCTCGACCATCACCGGCTCGATGCGCTCGACGGGCTGGAGGCCGCTGATCCGGGGAGTCTGACCCGCTGGATTCGCGAGCGCATCCGCGACGATCTGCCGGAACTCGACCGGATCGATCTGCAACCGACGCCCGGCTGCGGCGCTTCGCTGTGCTGGGGCGAGTTGGGTCCGGCACTGCCGACATGAGCTACTGGGTCAAGGAAAGTTTCTACAGCCTGCAAGGGGAGGGCGCTCAGACCGGGCGCGCGGCTGTGTTCTGCCGCTTCGCCGGCTGCAACCTCTGGTCGGGCCGCGAGCAGGACCGCGACCGGGCCATCTGCCGCTTCTGCGACACCGACTTTCGCGGCACGGACGGAGAAGGCGGCGGACGCTATGCAAGCGCCGACGCGCTGGCCGAACACCTCCACGCCCTCTGGTCGGTCGAAGCGGACGCAAGCGGACGCCCCTATGTCGTCTGCACCGGCGGCGAGCCGCTGCTGCAACTCGACGCGCCCCTGATCGACGCCCTGCACAGGCGCGGCTTCGAGGTCGCGGTCGAGACCAACGGCACCCGCCCGGCGCCGCCCGGTCTCGATTGGATCTGCGTCAGTCCCAAGGCGGGCACGACCACGGTATTGATGCTGGGTGACGAGCTCAAGCTGATCTACCCCCAGCCCGGACTGGAACCCGAGCACTTCACGGGCCTGGGTTTCCGCCATTTCTTCCTGCAACCCATGGACGGCCCGCACCGCGTCGCCAACACCCGTCTGGCCGTCGACTACTGCAAGGCTCATCCGCGCTGGCGCCTGAGTCTCCAGACACACAAATGGCTCGGGATTCACTGAGCGCGACCCGCGAACAATTTTTTGTAAATCCCTGTTGACATTGTTCGGTGTCAAGCTAAGATGACACCTGCCGCACAGCGGAACATCTCGAACCGAGCAGCAGCGATTCGAGTGAGGCAGCGTCAGACGGTATCCGCGCCTCCATCCGCGCGTCACGAAGGCGGTAGTATTCGATTTCCTTCGGAGTCATCAGTGGCTGAACAGAAGAAACCAGCCGCCCAAACCAAGGGCGGCGGCAGCGCCAAACCCACAATGGAGACTAAGTCCATGGCAAGTCTTTCCGGTCTGACCGATCAGCAAGCCAAAGAATTCCACGAGCAGTTCAAAGTGACCTACACCGCATTCGTCGGTCTGGCCGCTCTGGCTCACCTGTTCGTGATCGCCGCCCATCCTTGGTGGTAAACCGGTTTTAACTCTCTCTCCATAGAGGAACATACAATGAGCGACGTCGCAAAGCCGCGTAATCCTGAAGACGATTGGAAGATCTGGCTGGTCGTGAACCCGGCTACTTGGCTGATGCCCATCTTCTACGCCCTGCTGGTCCTGGCCATCGCCGTCCACGCGGTCGTTTTCTCGGTCGGCCTCGGCTGGCAGTAAGACCTTCCGCGTCTCGATCGCCATTCGCTCCGGCGGATTCGCCGGTCGAGAGCAGGTTCGAACGGCACTGATAGCTTCGGCTGTCGGTGCCGTTTTCGTTTGGGCTCATGCCGAGACTCGACAAAAAACGAACGGATCAGGTGTATTGGACTTTGGACAAAGTGTCCTACCAGCCGGCAAAAATCGTTCGCTCACGTACAGTTGGAGTAGACAGATCCTCTGCAGAGGAGAGCGAAAGATGACCACCTTCCCTGTTAACTGGACTTTGGACAAAAACACGCTCCTCCCCGACGCCCAGCAGGCTTTCTTGAAACGTTTCGTGGTATATATCTGATCAAGCCGTCGCGGTGAGCCTCGGTTGGCGCTTGAAGACGATCGGGGGCCGTGGCCGTCTCTGGCCTGGCGTGCCTTTGATCCGGGCTGGGGAGATACCCCGGCGTTTGGGAGGGCGGGCCGGTGTGCCGATCTGACGAATAAGGCGTGCGAAGTCGCGCTGCGCACGGGCCGGTGAGAGGGGGGTGTCGGCGAGCGGTTTGGGGAGGAAACGCTCCCACGGTCTGGGCCGATCGCCGGCCGGCGGGGCGGCGAGCCATAACTGGACGTAGGCCAGGCAGACGCGCGGCCACCCGTGCTCTTCGTGGGTGAGGTCGGGGGTTTGAAAGCGGTCGAGGAGCAGGTGATTTGTGCCGAAGCGGAAGAAGTGCTCCCGATCGAAGCGTTGGCGGTAGGCCGGTTCAATCTGTTGCCGGGACAGTTCGGCGCGGCGTTGGCCCATCACGCTCAGCCGGAGTGGGCGCTTGAAAAGCGCGCGCCCGGTCTGGGCGTCGAAGACACGGCAACGGACCCCATCGAAGGGGTGGTCCTGCATGGGGCTGTCGCGATGTCCGCGCATCAACCGGGCATTCCGGCGCTCCAGCGTAAGGCGAATCGCCCGTCCGGAGGCGGTCTGATCAGACCATTCGGCGCTCTGGGAGGGACTGCCCCAGGTCTCGGGGGCGGCGAGGCGAAAGGCCTCACCATACCGGATCATGGCATTGACGGAGTTCGTCGGTTCCGATGACGCCGCCCATGTGCTGCGCCTGCCCGACCTCCAGGGCGAGCACGACTATTATGGCGCCGTACTCGCGCTGCTGTTGGAGGTCGCGCTCGATACCTGGTGTCGAGCCTCCGAATCCTGATCCTCGCCGAATGAGCGATTCGATCCCATGCCAAACGCCGTCTCACCGATTCGCCTGATCCCACTGGGCTGGCTGTTGCTGGGGATCGCCTCGGTCCAGGCCGCTCAGGAAACGCTGCTGGAGGATCAGCGTCAGACTCAGCAGGGTCTCATCGAGAGCCGGAAACGTCCGGCGCCGGTGGTCCATGAAACCTCGGATCAATCAACGACATCGCCACCCCAGCTCACTGATGTCCCAAAACCATCGGACTCCGATTCGCCGTCCATCGTCCGGCCGGATGCCGAGGGGATTCCACGAGAGCGTTTCTATTCGGCGGGCCGACGTGCGGAACCGTCGCTATGGGCGCTACTCAATGGAGCTCGCTACGCTGAACTGGATCGCGAGATCGAGCGCTTGCGCCGCGAAGATCCCGCCTGGGAGCCGCCGGCCGAGTTGCTGCACTGGCTGCGACATCATTTACAACTCGCGGCCCGGCCACAACCGTCACAGCGCACAGCGGTGCCCGCCTCCAAGCCTGCACCGACACCGCAACAAAGCCGGACACTGGCCTATGAACGAGACGTCGCCGCGGCAGCTCGACTACAACGCCAAGGCCGCAGTGAGTCCGCGCTGGAACGACTGGCGCCTTGGGAAACGCGCATCCGGAAAACGCGCGATGTCGATCGCTCGATGCTACTGGCGTGGATCAGGCTCGGGGCCGGCCAAGTCGAGCAAGCACTCGCCGACTTCCGCCGATCCTCGACCTGGCGCCCAAATGCCGAGGCAGCGCGAGGAGAATTATTGGCCCTGCGCCGGCTGGGGCGTGACGCTGAACTGATGGCGATCGCCGAACCCCTGGTCGCGCGCTGGCCGAATCTCCGCCAAACGGCGATGGATACTCTGCGAGCGGCCGCCACGGATCGGCGTGAACAGGGTGACTATGAAACCGCCGGGCGTCTCCTGGACGTCGCGCTCGCGCTCGATGCGACCGATCGAGCCACCCGACAGCTGATGGCGTGGAACGACTTCAAGCGCGAGCAGTGGCGCGAGGCGGCCGGTCGTTTCCAATCCCTGTATCGAGAGCAACGGGATGAAGACAGCGCGCGCGGCCTGACCTTGAGTCTGGGACGATTGGGTGCCCAGTCTGAGTTGGCGGACCTGGCCAAGCCGGACGACGGGCCTTTGAATCGGCTCTGGCGTCAAGAGCGCGCGCGCGAAGACTATGACACCAAGCGCTTCGTCAATGCCCGGCATCGAGACCCGGAATCCTTCACCGACCTGGCTGGGATCGACAGTCACAGCCTACTGACCGGCCTGAGCCTAAGCTGGCGTTCGGGCGAATCCGGCATGGCGCGGCTGAGAGACTGGCGCTTGCCGATCCTGATCCAGGAGTATCGCCATGGAGCGGTCAGTGTTCAGGCTCGGATCGAGCGTGTGGATCTGGACGCCGGCACGCCGGCCCCCGGACGCCTCGTCGGTTCACCCACGGCTGATCCGGCAGCGCCCTATCCGTTCGCACCCACGACGACGCTGGATGACGGATTGAGACCGGAACTCCAGATAGGCCGCGAAGACCGACTGAGCTGGAAGGCCGTACTGGGATTGACGCCGACTCAAGGCGAGCTGTCGCCTAGCCCCCATGGATCACTGACCCTATCCCAGGCCGGCCGAGCCGGTGCCTGGTCGGCCAAGCTCGAACAGAGTCCCGTGCGTGAAAGTCTGCTGTCCTACACCGGATTGCGCGATCCCTACACTGGAGACACCTGGGGCCAGGTCCATCGTCGCGGCGTCTCGCTCCAAGGCTGGCGTACCCTGACTCCGACCTGGACGATTGCCGGTTCGTTGCAAGCCCACGCCTACACTGGCCATGAAGTCGCCGACAACCACGGCTTTGCGAGCCGTGTTTCGCTCGGATACGACCTGGCTCAATCAGGCTTCGACTACATCGGCCTGGGCCCTTTCATCGACTATCGCCACTTCGATCGCAACCTCAGCCACTTCACCTATGGCCATGGCGGTTACTACAGCCCACAGCAAGATGTGGGGATTGGATTGTCGCTGAACTTCCAGACCGAGGAAGGACGTCCCTGGCTAGTCAGAGGCACCTTTCATACGGGTTGGAGACGTCAAGTGCAGGACTCCAGCCCTTGGTTTCCGCTCTCTCCGGATGGACGACATCACCCGAGCCAAGAGGACAGCGGGCTGGCCGCCGGATTCGTACTCGAAGGTGTTTGGCGCTTGAGTCCACACTGGCAGCTGAGCGGGAGCGCCTTCATCGATCATAGCCCTGATTTCGAACAAGGTGGGGTCATGTTCTTGTTGCGTTATCAGTTCGAGCCACGCCGGGCCTTGTTCAGCGACGACCTGCGTGCGTCCGTGTCCTTCGATTGATCCTGCTCGACCAAGGCGGATCCGACAGCGATCCAGGGGGCGATCTGGTAGCATTACCGTTCCCGATCACCCTCAATCGCGAAAACCTGCCTTATGTTCGGTTTCGGAAAGAAACACCAGCCCACCGCCCCTTCCGAACCTCGTTCGATCGACAACCGCGAACCGTCGATGCCGCCGGTTGCCCCAAGCGAAAGCACGGCACAACCGCCGGCTTCCAGTAGCGCAGAAGCACCCAAGAAGCCCTGGTTCGGCAAGCTCTTCCGCTCGAACAAGCCGGCGGTCGCCGAGTCCGAGCCGGCATCGGTCCCTGCCGCCGCCGAGCCGGCGCGCGAACCGTCGCCGCCGAAGACTCGACCCGTGTCGTCCAAGGCCCCCGAACCCTCGACCGTCGTCACTGCCCTGCCCCAGGCCGAGCTCGGCACCGAGATGGAGACGGCCCCCAAACGCAGCGCACTGGCACGTCTGCGCGAACGCCTCTCCAAGTCACGCACCCAGCTCGGCGGCGGACTCGGCAGCCTACTGCGCGGACGCCGGAAGATCGACGACGAGCTGCTCGAAGAGCTCGAGACCCTGCTCATCACCGCCGATGTCGGCATCGAGACCAGCACACGCCTCATCGCCGATCTCACCGCGCGGGTGAAGCGCAAGAAGATCACCGATCCCGAGGCACTGCTCGCGGCGCTCAAGGAGGATCTGCGCGCCATCCTGCGCGCCGTCGACGGTCCGGTCAAGCAGCCCGCGCCCGGCAAGCCGCAGGTCGTCCTCATGGTCGGCGTCAACGGCGCCGGCAAGACCACCACCATCGGCAAGCTCGCCAAGCGGCTGCAAGAGGACGGCAACAGCGTCATCCTCGCCGCCGGCGACACCTTCCGCGCCGCCGCCGTCGAGCAGTTGGAGACCTGGGGCGAGCGCAACGGCGTGCCGGTCGTCGCCCAGCACACGGGCGCCGACTCGGCCTCGGTGATCTTCGACGCCCTCCAGGCCGCCACCGCGCGTGGTGCCGACGTGCTGATCGCCGACACGGCCGGGCGCCTGCACACCAAGACCAATCTGATGGACGAGCTGTCCAAGGTCGCGCGCGTGCTCAAGAAGCTCGACCCCGAAGCCCCGCACGAGGTGATGCTGGTGGTCGACGCCACCACCGGCCAGAACGCGCTCAACCAGGCCGAGCACTTCCATCGCGCCGTGGGGCTGACCGGCATCACGCTCACCAAGCTCGACGGCACAGCCAAGGGCGGGATCCTGTTCGCCATCGCCGAGCGACTGCGGGTGCCGATCCGCTTCATCGGCGTGGGCGAGTCGATCGAGGATCTGCGTCCCTTCGACCCCGACGAGTTCGTCGAGGCCCTGCTCGGCTAGCGTGCTGGTACGTTAGCCTGAACCGCTCCAGCCGAGCACGCCCGGAAACCCTGCGACGAGGTGTGAGCGACCGTGATCCGCTTTCAGAACGTCTTCAAACGTTATCCCGAACGCGGCGAGGCCCTGTCGGCCATCGACTTCGAGATCCAGACCGGCGAGATGGTCTTCCTGACCGGACATTCGGGCGCCGGCAAGAGTACCCTGCTGCGTCTGATCGGTCTGCTCGAACGTCCCTCGCGCGGACAGGTACTGGTCAACGGACGCAATCTCGGCACCCTGCCGCGCCGCGAGATCCCCTACCATCGCCGTCAGGTCGGCATGATCTTCCAGGACCATCGTCTGCTGCCGGACCGCACCATCTTCGACAACGTCGCCCTGCCGCTGGTGGTCACGGGCGTCCATCCGCGCGAGATCGGGCGGCGGGTGCGCGCGGCGCTCGATCAGGTGGGACTGCTCAAGCGCGAACAGTCCACGCCGATGGCCCTCTCGGGCGGCGAGCAACAGCGCGTCGGCATCGCGCGCGCCCTGGTCGGGCGTCCGCCGGTACTGCTGGCCGACGAGCCGACCGGCAATCTCGACCCGGACCTCTCGCGCGAGATCTTCGAACTCTTCGAGCGCTTCAAATACGTCGGCGTGACCCTGCTGATCGCGACCCATGATTTCGGTCTGGTCAGCGATATGCGCCACCGCACCCTGACCCTGGACGCGGGCCGGCTCGTCGGCGACACAGGAGCCTGGTGAATCATGGGTAGACGACGCCTTCCCCGCCCTCCGCGCAAGCCGCCCGCACCCCGCACCCGTGGCCCCAGGTTCCTGGAGCGTCCGGGGATCTGGTTCAACCAGCACCTGAAGACCGTCATCGAGACCCTGGGCCGACTGCGCGCCAATCCATTGCCCTCGATCATGACCGTGGCCGTGATCGGCATCTCGCTCGCCCTGCCCTCGGCACTCTATGTGTTGAGCGAGAATCTGCGCGCCATGGCGGGCGGCTGGGACCAGACGGCGGCCATCTCGCTCTTTCTCGATCTGAACGTCGACGACCGGAAGGCGGCCACTCTGGCCGATCAGCTCAGGAACTGGGAGGAGATCGCGCGCATCCAGATCATCACACGCGATCAGGCCCTGGCCGAGTTCCGCGATCTGGGCGGCTTCGAGGACGCACTCGACAAGATCACCAAGAACCCGCTGCCGACCGTGCTGGCCATCTATCCGGTGCCCGAGCACGCCAGCCCGGAACGACTGGAGATCCTGCAGGAACGCCTGTTGGATCTGCCCGAGGCGGATTTCGCGCGCATGGATACGCTCTGGCTGCAACGCCTGCAGGCGATCCTGGATCTGGTGCAGGTCGTCGCCCTGCTGCTCGGCGGTCTGCTCGGCATCGGCGTGCTGCTGATCGTGGGCAACACCATCCGGCTGGAGATCCTCAACCGGCGCATCGAGATCGAGATCATGGAACTGGTCGGCGCCACGGCGGCCTTCATCCGTCGCCCCTTCCTCTATACGGGCGCCTGGTACGGACTCCTGGGCGGGCTGACGGCCTGGCTGCTGGTGACGCTGGCGATCCTGATCCTGCAAGGCTCGGTCTCGCGACTGGCCTCGCTCTACCACAGCGAATTCAGGCTCACCGGCCTGGGATTCGTCGATACCCTCAATATGCTCAGCGCCGGCATCCTGCTGAGCTTCACCGGCAGCTGGCTGGCGGTCAACCATCATCTGCAAGGTGCCAAGCCCACTTGAATGTTCTATGGGACGGGCGACTCGGCCAGTCGCACGTTCGCCGGCAATTCGATCCGCATACTGATGGGCAGATGGTCCGAGAGCGCATAGTCGACCACGCGCGCCGCGACGACCTCGATCGGGCGTGAGACCAGGATGTGGTCGAGATTGTGACGCGGACGCCAGCTCGGGAAGGTCTTGAGTTCGCAGTCCAGGCCGCGCATTCCGGAGCGGCGAACCATGTTGCGCAGTTCCTTGGAGCTACAGCCGCAGTTGAAGTCGCCCATCAGCACCAGATAGGGATACGTATGGGCGAGCCGGCTCAGATACTCCAGTTGGAGCCGGCGCGCGTTCCAGCCGAGCGCCAGATGCACGATACCGATGGCCAGCACCCCGCCGTCGTCGAGCGCGAACTCGGCCACCACCACGCCGCGCCCCGGCAGACCCGGCAGGCGATGCTCGGTGATGCAGGCCGGGCGCGGACGGGCGAGCAGTCCGTTGCTGTGCTGGGCAAAGGGCGCCAGATTGCGGTTGACCTGACGGTACCAGTGCGGAAAGGCGCCCTGCGTGGCCAGATACTGGGTCTGGTCGACATAGGAACTGCGCAGACTGCCGGCGTCGACCTCTTGCAGTCCGACGACGTCGAACTGACGCAGTAACTGGGCGATGCGCGCCAGATTGGTCAGACGCTCCGGATGGGGCAGCAGATGCTTCCAGCTATTGACCAGATAGTCGCTGTACTGACGCGACTCGATGCCGGCCTGGACGTTGTAGCTGAGCAGATTCAGTTGGCGCATGTCGGGGTTCCGACCGGCAGCGGCAGTTGGCGCGGAGACTGGATGCGCAGTCGCTTGTAGCGCGCCTGCTCGCCGCTGAGGATCTCGACCTGGGACAGCGTCACCTCGAAGGCATCGGCGATGAAGCGGCGCAGCGCCTGATTGGCCTTGCCCTCGACCGGCGGCGCCTTGAGCCGTACCCGGTAGTAGTCGCCGCTGGGGTCCGGCTCGACGAAGGCGTCCTTGGGTGCACGCGGCTGCACCCGCACGCGCAGCTCCAGATCCTCGCCGTCCCAGCGATACCAGCTCATCGCGACCGCCGACCCGTCAGAAGGGGCTGGCGACCAGCCATTTGAGCGGCGGGATCAGCAGCATGTTGAGCAGCACCAGACCGATCATGACCAGCATCGGCGCGAGATCGATGCCGCCGATCGGTCGGATCACGCGCTGGGCCGGACGCATCACGGGCGCGGTCAGCCGGTCCAGCAGCGCGGTCGCCGGATTATAGGGATCGGGATTGACCCAGCTCAGGATGACCCGGATCAGGATCGCGAACAGGAAGATGTTGATGAAGAGTTCGGCCATGCTCGGGATCGCCCAGCCGAAGGCGCCGAACAGCGAGCGGTCCAGTCCGACGACCAGCGCCATCAGACCCAGCTCGACCGCCGACAGCAGCCAGATCAGCACCAGCGCCGCCAGATCCAGGCCGCCATAGCCGGGCACGATCCGGCGCAGCGGACGCAGGACCGGTGTAGTCACGCGCACCACGAACTGCGAGATGGGATTGTAGAAATCGGCCCGCACCCATTGCAGCAGGAAGCGCAGCGCCACCACCGCGATATAGAGTCCGAACAGGGTCCGGATCAGGAAGACGAGCGGATCGAGCAGATAGGAACCTGTCATGGCGCCTCCGAGAGTGTTTTCGACAGCTCGACGGCGCGATCACGCGCCGCGCGCGCGGCGCGCTCGACCAGGGCGCGCAGGTCGGCCTCGTCGAAGACCGCGAGCGCGCGCTCGGTGGTGCCGCCGGGCGAAGTCACCTGTTCGCGCAGACGTGCCGGCGGGTCGGCGCTCTCCATGGCCATCTTGGCCGCGCCGAGTGCGGTCTGGATGGTCAGCAGACGGGCCGTCTCGCCGTCCAGACCCAGGTCGATCGCGGCCTGCTCCAGGGCTTCCATGAAGAGGAAGAAATAGGCCGGTCCGCTGCCCGAGATGGCCGTGACCGCGTCGATGTGCGACTCCTCCTCGACCCAGCGCACCAGACCCACGGCGCGCAGGATGGTCTCGGCGCGGTTGCGACCCTCGGCGTCGACCTCGGGGCCGGCGTGCAGTCCGATGGCGCCGGTCTGCACCATGGCCGGGGTGTTGGGCATGGCGCGCACGATCGGCAGGGGCGCGCCGAGCCAGCGCTGGATGGTCCGTTCGGGCACCCCGGCCATCACCGAGACGATCAGCGGGCGCCGGTCGGACAGCAGCGGCGCGAGTTCGGCGCAGACCGAAGCGGCCAGCTGCGGCTTGACGCAGAGCACTAGGGTCTCGGCCTCGGCGAGCGCCTCGACGTTGTCCGCAAGCGCCCGCACGCCGAAGCCGGCCTGCAGGGCCTGACGTCGTTCGGGACTCGGGTCCGAGACCTGGATGGCGTGCGGCGCATAGCCATCGGCGATCAGACCGGCGATCAGACTGGTGGCCATGTTGCCGCCACCGATGAAGCGAATGTTGGCTGTACTCATTGCAATCGCGACAGATTCAGTGTGACGAGCGATGGGGCATTGTACGGCAATTTTTGCGCCCTCATCAGTCGGTGGAGCGCGCGCCGAAGACCGCCGTGCCGATGCGCACCTGGGTCGCCCCCTCCAGGATCGCGGCCTCCAGATCGTCGGACATGCCCATCGAGAGCACGTCGAGCGGGCAGTCGGGTGTGGCGAGCCGGTCGCGCAGTTCGCGTAGGGCGCGGAACGGGCGACGCTGCTCGGTCTCATCCTCGGACGGCGCGGGCAGGGTCATGAGTCCGCGCACGCGCAAGCCGGGAAGTTCGCGGCACTGCTCCAGGAGCGCGCCGACCGCATCGGGCGCGACACCGCCCTTGCTCGTCTCGCCGCTCAGATTGACCTGGAGACAGACGTTGAGGGGCTGACGGCTCGCCGGACGCTGTTCGCTCAGACGCCGCGCATGGGCCGCATCGGCCACACCATGCACCCAGTCGAAGTGAGCGGCGATCCGGCGCGTCTTGTTGGATTGGATACGGCCGATGAAATGCCACTCGATGTCGCCGAGATCGGCAAGCCGCACCTGTTTGTCGAGCGCCTCTTGCAGGTAGCTCTCACCGAAGGCGCGCTGACCGGCGGCATGGGCGGCGCGGATGGCCGCAGCCGATTGTTTCTTGCTCACCGCGATCAGAACGACCGAGCCGGCCGGACGACCGGCGCGCTCGGTCGCTGCTCGGATGCGTGCGAGTACCTGATTGCGATGCTGGGCGATGTCGTCGAGTGTCATGCCAGAAGCTGCTCCTGCAAGCGTCGCAACGCCTGGCCGCGATGGCTGAGCCGGTTCTTGGTGTCGGGGTCGAGCTCGGCGGAGCTAAGGTCGAGGCTCGGAACCAGGAAGATCGGGTCATAGCCGAAGCCGTTGGTTCCGCGCGGCTCGAACAGGATGCACCCCTCCCAAGCGCCCCGGCAGATCAGCGGCGTCGGATCCTCGGCGTGGCGCAGGTAGACCAGCACGCACTGGAAGCGCGCCGTGCGTTCGGTCTCGGGCACGTCCTTGAGATCGGCCAGCAGTTTGCGCAGATTGGCCTCGTCCGTGGCGCCCGGACCGGCATAGCGGGCCGAATAGATACCGGGCGCGCCGCGCAGTGCGTCGACCTCCAGCCCCGAGTCGTCGGCGATGGCCGGCAGGCCGCTGTGACGCGCGGCGTTGCGTGCCTTGAGGATGGCGTTCTCGACGAAGGTCAGGCCGGTCTCCTCGGCTTCGGGGACGCCGTACTCGCCCTGAGGGCGGATATGGATATGGCATTCGGCCAGCAGACGTTCGATCTCGCGAACCTTGCCGGCGTTGTTGCTGGCCAGAACGATGGTCTCGCCGCTGTGCGATCGGGTCATGCGGCTCGATCCTCCAGCGCGGCACGCTGCGCGGCCTGGATGGAGCGGATACCGACGGCGCCCAGCTCCAGCAGGGCATCGAACTCGGCGCGGGTGAAAGGATGGCCCTCGGCGGTTCCCTGCACTTCAATGAACCGGCCCTCGCCATCCATCACCAGATTCATGTCGGTCTCGGCGGACGAGTCCTCGGCATAGTCGAGATCGAGCACGGGTGTGCCCTGATAGACGCCGACCGAGACGGCGGCGATCTGGGTCTTGATCGGATCGACCGTTAGCTCACCGGCGGCCAGCAGACGATCGACGGCCTCGCGCAGCGCGACCCAGGCGCCGGTGATGGCGGCGGTGCGGGTGCCGCCGTCGGCCTGGAGCACGTCACAATCGAGCGTGATGGTGCGCTCGCCGAGTGCGTTCAGATCCACGGCGGCCCGTAGCGCGCGCCCGATCAGACGCTGGATCTCCAGAGTGCGGCCGCCCTGCTTGCCGCGCGCGGCCTCACGCGGCATGCGCTCGCCGGTCGAACGCGGCAGCATCCCATATTCGGCCGTGATCCAGCCCTGACCCTTGCCTTTGAGAAAGGGCGGCACGCGCGGCTCGACACTGGCGGTACAGAGCACGCGCGTATCGCCGAACTCGACGAGGACCGAACCCTCGGCATGACGGGTGAAACCGCGCGTGAAGCGGATGGGGCGCGCCTCATCGGGGCGACGTTGGGAGGGTCTCATGTTGCTTGGCGGCTCCGGCATTGGGATAGACCGGCACAGTGTACTTCGACCGTGGCGCGAAGGGCCAATGTCGATGCCCTGGACTCATTCGAGCACAGACATGGACTGCTCCTTGTGGCATCCCGAACGCCTTGCCGCTAAGATGCGCGTGATTCGACATAGGATCCCGCCACAGGGCGCCGAAGCCCAGTTGCGGATACGGATCAAATGGATGTGAGAGTCTTCGAACGGATTCGAAACGTCCTCGACTCGACCAAGACCGAAGGGTGCTGCAAAAAAGATACATTTGTTGTCGGTGTGTCTTTTTTCGCCCAATCTGTTGCAAAACGCCATTTCGTACTCTATAGTTCACAGCGCAAAGCATGATTGCGCTCGGTTTCTGCAGTCAAACTGACAAATTCACAACAGCGGAGAACAGCATGAACAAGAAACTTCTGAGCATGGCGGTCGCCGCCGCGATGGTTGCTCCGACCGCCGCGATGGCTGAGGCTGTCCTGTACGGCAAGCTGCACATGTCGATCGACTGGGCCGACGTCGAGAACGGCTTCGAGGGCTGGGGTCTGAACGGTCGCGCCGCCATTCCCGGCGAAGGTCGCGCCAACCGTATCGGCGTCAAGGGTTCCGAGGATCTGGGCAATGGCATGCAGGCCATCTACCAGGTCGAGTTCGGCATCAAGATGACCGAGGAGAGCACCACGGGCAACGCCGCTTCCGGCTCCAACGACAGCATCAGCATGCGTAACAGCTTCGTCGGTCTGACCGGCGGCTGGGGTACCTTCGTCGTCGGCCGCAACGACACCCCGTTCAAGACCTCGACCGGTAAGCTCGATCTGTTCTCCGACACCATGGCCGACTACAACGGCACCGTCGGCTTCGACGATGTCCGCGCCGACAACGCCATCGCCTATGTCAGCCCGAGCCTGGCCGGCTTCCAGCTCGCCGCCGCCGTTCACGCCGGTGGCGCCTCCACTGCCGGCTATGGCGAGAACCTGAACTCCGACAGCCTGGCCGAGGCCTACTCCATTGCGGGTATCTACAGCAACGGTCCGTTCTACGCCTCGCTGGCCTATGAGTCCCTCGGCAGCGAGCTGTACATGAACACGGCCGCCAGCGACAACAAGTTCTCGCCGAACTATGTCGACGACGACTACACCAAGTGGCGTCTCGGCCTGGGCCTGATGGACTGGAACGGCTTCACCCTGACCGGTATCTACGAAGAGCAGTCCAATCTGCCCAAGGGTCAGATCAACCCCGCCGCCAACAACGAGAAGCTGAAGATCTGGCAGGTCCAGGCCGGCTACTCCTTCGGCAACAACATGGTCAAGGCCATGTACGGTAGCGGCAATCGTGATGGCCGCATCAATGTTGGCGCGCCCAAGGACATCAAGGACACCGTCGAGGGTGATTACTACACTTGGGCCATCGCCTTCGATCACAACCTGAGCAAGCGCACCAAGGCCTATGTGCTCTACACCCAGGTCGACGACGACAAGGCCAACACCGATTGGGACGGCTTCTCGGTCGGTATGATCCACAACTTCTAAGCCTCGGCTCGAAGTCATGTGAATCGAAAACGGGATCCTTCGGGATCCCGTTTTCTTTTTGGCCTTATCGAGACCCAGACGCCATCGGGTCGGCCACGATGACCGGATGACGGCCCGACTTCCGCCGGATCGATTCGGTCAGGGCGCGATCGTCCTCGGCCCCTGAGCCGAGCCCAGGATCAGCACATCGGCCGGACGCAGCGCGAAGATACCGACCGTGACCACACCGGCGATCGCGTTGATCTGCTGCTCCAACCCCTTGGGATCCGTGATCTCCAGGTTCTGGACATCCAGGATCAGATTGCCGTTGTCGGTCACGAAGCCCTCGCGCCAGACCGGTGTGCCGCCGAGCCGGACCAGTTCCCGCGCCACATAGCTGCGCGCCATCGGGATGACCTCGACCGGCAGCGGAAAACGCCCCAGCACCTCGACCAGCTTGCTCTCGTCGGCGATGCAGACGAACTTGCGGCTGGCCGCCGCGACGATCTTCTCGCGCGTGAGCGCCCCGCCGCCGCCCTTGATGAGTTCGAGCCGTCCGTTGGACTCATCCGCCCCATCGACATAGAGCGCCAGCTCGCCGACCGCATTGAGGTCGAACACCGGGATACCATAACGCTTGAGCCGTTCGGTCGAGACCTCGGAGCTGGAGACGGCGCCCTCGATGCGTCCCTTGATGCCCGCCAGGGCGTCGATGAAGTGATTCACGGTCGAGCCGGTGCCGACACCGATCACGCCGCCCTCGACATAGGCGAGCGCGGCCTCGGCGGCCTGTTTCTTCAGATCGTCTTGGTTCATGGATTGTCCTCCGGTCTTGTGTTGTAGAGATGGGATTCGGTCAGGATGGCATCGAGCGGAACGTCCCAGGGGCGCGAATCGATACGTTCGAGACGCTGGCATTCATGCGCGACACCGATCAACCGCGGTCGGCGCCGGCGCGGGTGACGCTGCCGAAAGGCGAGCGTGCGATCGTAGAAACCACCGCCCATGCCGATGCGGTTCCCCAGCGCATCGAACCCGACCAGCGGCAAGATCACGAGATCGAGCCGGCGGGCTTTGAGCAGATGGGGGCCGCGTCCGACCGGCTCGGGGATACCGAAGCGATTGGGCCTCAGTCGCTCGCCCGGACGATAGCGCGCGAACCAGAGGAGGCCGCGCCCGGCGTGTCGTGTCAGCGGGCTGAGGACCGGCAGATAGAAGCGCTTGTCACGCGCCGAGGCGAGCTGCATCAGCGGGCGCGGATCGATCTCGCCATCGGCTGGCCAATAGAGGGCGATACGCCGAGCGCGCTGGAAGACGACCAGATGCGCCAGACGTCGCGCCAAGGCATCGGCGTGCTCGCGTTGCGCGCGCGCACCGAGCGCCCGGCGAGCCGCTCGCAGCCGCTTTCTGAGTGGATCGGGGGAAGGCATCCGGTCGGAAGATGGAGGGACACCCCCCATTGGTGCCGTTGCAGGCCCTCGTTCTTGAACCATAGGGTTCAAGTGGGGACGGCCGGCGCCGCTTCAGGCTTTCCGCTCGGAGGCGGACATGCGCAACCGCTTTGCCGTGCCATCCCCGGGGTAGCGATTAGGCTCAAGAAAATACCCAGGCCGCTATCGAACACTACAGGGGGTGTCTTGGGTTACAGGCTATACCCTTTCGCGCGGGGCGTCCAGACTTGACTGTGCCGGGGTTTCCGGTTCGGCCTGATCGGCCGGCCCGTCGTCCGTGTCTCCGGCCAGCGCGTGATTGACACGCTCCTGGAGCTGTTGCAGACGCCGGGTCAGGTCGCCCTCGGGGACGGAGCGGGCGCGCTGGACCTGAATGAGATCATAGGCGATGTTCAAGGCCGCCATGACCGCGATGCGGTCGGTGCCGATCACCCGCCCGGTCTGGCGGATCTCGCGCATACGCCCATCGAGCAGCCGCGCCGAGGCCTTCAGGTCGTCCTGCTCATGGAAATCGCAGGCGATCCGGTATTCCTTGTCCAGGATCTTGATAGTCAGTTGCAACGGCTCTTCGATCACAGATTCTCCTCCATCGCACGCAGTCGGGATAACATGGCCTCGACGCGGCTTCGTGCCTGCTCGGTCTTTTCGATCAATTCACTGCGCTCGGCGACGAGCAGCTCTTGACGCGCGCGCAGCGAAGCGTTCTCCTCCCTGAGCCTTTCGTTCAGGCGGATCAAGGCCGTCAACCGAAGTTCAAATTGATCAAGGTCAAACTTGGCCAAAGTCCGCGACTCCATTGGAATTCCGCGCACTATAGAAGGGGCTTCGCGGACGGTCAATCGGGCGGGGTGCGTGCTATGATCTTTGGATCTTCCAAACAGCCAATCATACCCCTAACGGCGGGAGGTCGCCACGGACATCATCGACTCTGACATCGGCCCCTATCTCGACGCCGGGCCTTTGAATCCCTCGCCCAGCGAGGCGCACGGCATCCTATGCGGCCTGATCTGCGGCGGGGACGCGCACGCCCTGGAGTCCTGGCTCGGCCAGGTCGCGCCCACGCCAGACGCGGGTGAGACGCTGGTCGCCGAGGGACGCGCGGCCCTGCGCGAATGCGGGCTGGCCATCGAGCGCGAGTTCCAGGGGCCGGAGCCGCTGGTCCGACTCCCCTCCTCCGGCGACTCGGCCCCGCTCGGCGAGCGCGCGCTCCGGCTCTACGACTGGATACGCGGTTTTCTCTATGCGCTCGGCCTGGTGTCGCTGTCGGAATCCGATCTCTCCGAGCAGGGACGCGAGATCCTGCGCGATCTCACGGCCATCACCCGGATGGACCTCGACGACCTGGAGGAGACCGAGGACAACGAGCAGGCACTCGCCGAGGTGATCGAGTTCGTCCGGGTGGCGGCCATGCTGATCCATCACGAGCGGACCATCGCGCGCTCGCCGACCAACAGCGGCCCGGCGACTTCCGCCGGCCAAGAGACGAACCCCGAATGACCCGTTCCGAATACAGACGCCGCCGCCGGACACTGGCTAAGACCATCGGCCCGGAGGCACTCGCCATCCTGCCGGCGGCGCGCGAGGTGACGCGCAATCGCGACGTCCACTACCCTTTCCGTCAGAGCAGCGACTTCAGCTATCTGACCGGCTTCCCCGAACCGGATGCCTGGCTGGTGATCGCCCCCAGGCGCAAGGAGGGCGAATTCGTCCTCTTCTGCCGTCCGCGCGATCCGGAGCGCGAGCAGTGGGATGGAGCGCGTCTCGGGGTCGAGGGCGCGGTCGATGACTTCGGCGCCGACGAGGCCCATCCGCTGAGTGAACTCGATACGGTGATGCCGACGCTCATCGACGGGCGTCGACGGCTCTACTATCCGATCGGCACGGACTCGATGCTGGACGCCCAGGTCATGGGCTGGGTCAGGCAGGTGCGCGCCAAGGCGCGGACAGGTGCCGTCGCGCCCGAGACCTTCGTCACCCTCGAATCCGTGCTGCATGAGCAGCGTCTCATCAAGAGTCCGGCCGAAATCGCCGTCATGCGCCGTGCGGCTAAGATCTCAGCGCGCGCACACAGCGAACTGATGCGTCTGTGCCGCCCCGGTCTGAACGAATCACGGCTGGAGGCCGAGTTCCAGCACCGATGCGCGCTGGCCGGCGCACGGCATCCGGCCTATCCGAGCATCGTCGCCGGCGGCGAGCACGCCTGTGTGCTGCACTATATCGAGAACTCCGCCCCATTGCGCGAAGGCGATCTGGTGCTGATCGACGCCGGATGCGAGCTGGACGGCTATGCCTCGGACATCACCCGCACCTTTCCGGTCAATGGCCGTTTCACGCCGGCCCAGCGTACCATCTACGATCTGGTGCTGAAGGCACAGCGGGCCGCGATCGAGCGTGCGCGTCCGGGGCGACACTGGAACGAACCGCACGAAGCGGCGGTCAAGGTGTTGACCAAGGGCCTGGTGGAATTGGGTATCCTGAACGGCAAGACCAAGGATCTGATCAAGGACGAGGCGCACAAGCCCTACTATATGCACCGCACCGGCCACTGGCTGGGCATGGACGTGCACGACGTCGGCGCCTACAAGCGCGACGGCGACTGGCGCGAACTGGAGCCGGGCATGGTGCTGACCGTGGAGCCTGGGCTCTATCTGTCGCACGACGAGGCCGTGCCCCAACCCTATCGCGGCATCGGTGTGCGGATCGAGGACGACGTGCTCATCACCGAGCAGGGCCACGAGATCCTGTCGGACGCGGTGCCCAAGGAGCCCGAGGCGATCGAGTCACTGATGCAGCGAGGTTGAGGATGGCCGAATTCGACGTGGTGATCGTGGGCGGTGGTCTGGTCGGCGGCAGTCTGGCCAATGCGCTGCGCGACCTGCCGTTGCGGGTGGCGCTGGTCGAATCGGCCCCCGTGCATGCCTCGAACAAACCGAGTCCGGACGAGCGCGTGATTGCGCTGTCGCTCGGCAGTCGGCGGATCTTCGGCGGACTCGGCGTCTGGCCGGCCATCGCGCCCGTGGCCGAACCCATCCTGAGCGTGCATATCTCGGATCGCGGTCACTGCGGCTTCACCCGGCTCGAACGCCATGAGGCCGGCGTCGAGGCGTTCGGCTATGTGACGCCGGCGCGCGTCATGGATCTGGCGCTCCAGGAAGCGCTCGAACCGGCGTCCAACATCCGGACCCTGCGCCCGGCCCGGTTGCTCGATCATCAGGTCGGTCCTACAGGCGTCGCGCTGGACATCCAGGTCGGGGACGAACGCCGGCGCATCACGACCCGGTTGCTGGTGGCCGCCGACGGCGGTGACTCCGGCGTGCGCGAACGGCTCGGACTCCAGGTCGACGGACATGACTACGGACAGGACGCGGTCGTCACCACCGTGCTGGCGGATCGACCCCGCCCCGGTCAGGCCTTCGAGCGCTTCACCGACACCGGCCCCCTGGCCATGCTGCCGATGCCCGGCGGACGCTATTCGGTGGTCTGGACCTGTCGACCGACCGAGACGGCCGACCTGCTCTCGCTCACCGAGGCCGATTTCATCGCCCGTCTGCAAGCGCGTTTCGGCTGGCGTCTCGGACGGTTGAGCGCGCCCTCGCCGCGTCAAGCCTATCCGCTCAAGCTCAAGCTGGTGCGCGAGACCATCCACGAGCGTCTGGTGCTGATCGGCAATGCCGCCCACACCCTGCATCCGGTCGCCGGTCAGGGCTTCAATCTGGGTCTACGCGATGTCGCCGCGCTCGCCGAGGCGCTGGGCGAGGCGGCTCGACAGGGTAACGACCCAGGTTCGGCCAACACGCTCGCCGACTACGCCCACTGGCGCGGACGCGATCAGGCCGACACCGCGCGGTTGACCGATACCCTGGCGCGGCTGTTCGTGGTGCCCTGGCGTCCGGTGCGCATCGCGCGCAATCTGGGACTGCTGGGCGTCGATCTGCTGCCCGCCGCGCGCCGACGGCTGGCGCGACGCTTCATGGGACTCGACGGCTCGCTGCCGCGTCTGGCCCGTGGTCTGCCGTTGGAGACGCCTCATGTCTGACACTCGAACCGACTTCGATGTGGTCGTGGTCGGCGGCGGCATGGTCGGCGCCGCCTTTGCCGCCGCCTTCTCGGGTCACGGATGCTCGATCGCCGTCGTCGAATCCTTTGAGCCCGTCCGTAGCTGGCCGCTCGGCGAGATCGATGCACGGGTCTCGGCCTTGAATCGGGCCAGTCAGTATCTCCTGGAGCGACTCGAAGTCTGGGACGGCATCCGGGAACTCGGGGTGAGTCCCTATCGCGAGATGCATGTCTGGGACGCGCTCAGCGGCGCCCAGATCCACTTTGACAGTCAGGCGCTCGGCGAGCCGGATCTGGGGCACATCGTCGAGAATCGCGTCATCCAGCGTGTGCTGTGGGAGCATCTCGAAAACGCCGATGATGTCCGGCTCTTCTGTCCGACGGGGATCGTCGACCTGGAGATCGACGCCGAGGGTTCGCGCCTGATCCTCAGCGACGGTCGCGCGATCACCGCCCGGTTACTGGTCGGCGCTGACGGGCGCGATTCGCCGGTACGCACCCTGGCCGGCATCGAGACCGAGGGCTGGGACTATGGCCAGCGCGCCATCGTCGCCCATGTTCGCCCCGCCGAACGGCATCGCGAAACGGCCTGGCAGCGCTTCCTGCCGACCGGCCCGCTGGCGCTGCTGCCGCTGGCCGACGGGCGCTGTTCGATCGTGTGGTCGGCCGATGACGCGCGCGCGGCAGAACTCATGGCGCTCGACGATGCCGCCTTCTCGTCCGCGCTGAGCGAAGCCTCCGAACTGAAGCTCGGCCCCCTGACGCTCGACAGCCGGCGCGTCGCCATCCCGCTGCGGCTGCAACACGCCAAGACCTATGTGCGTCCGGGCGTCGCGCTCATCGGCGATGCCGCCCATGCCATTCATCCGCTCGCCGGTCAGGGCGTCAATCTCGGCTTCATGGATGCCGCCGCCCTGATCTCGGCCCTGGAGACCGGACTGGCGCATGGGCGCGACCTCGCCGGACTCTGGACCCTACGCCGTTACGAGCGGGCGCGGCGCGGTGAGAACCAGCGCATGCTCCAGGTGATGGATCTCTTCAAGCGCTTCTTCGGTCACGAGGAACCGGCCGTGGTGCGCCTGCGCGGACTGGGCCTGAGCGCGACCGATCGCCTGGAGCCGCTCAAACGGCTGATCATGCGGCAGGCGCTTGGGCTCGGACGCGAGCCCGGCGCCGGCGGCGGGTATGAACTCTGTACGCCGCGACCCGAGGTCGCCGGCACCGTACCGCCGAACCGTCATGGGCGATCGGTATAAGATTGGGTTTTCAGCTTTCAGCCGCTCGACATCTACTGCAACGCAACGAGGGGGAATCAATCGTGCCAGCCAAGAATGCCTTCTATGCCCAATCCGGCGGCGTGACCGCCGTCATCAATGCCTCGGCCTGCGGTGTGATCGAGACCGCGCGCCGCCACACGGACAAGATCGCCAATGTCTACGCCGGACGCAACGGCATCATCGGCGCGCTCACCGAGGATCTGATCGATACCAGCCTGGAGTCCGATGAGGCCATTGCGGCACTGCGCTACACGCCCTCCGGTGCCTTCGGTTCCTGCCGCTACAAGTTGAAGAGCCTGGAGGCCAACCGGCGCGAATACGAGCGGTTGATCGAGGTCTTCAAGGCCCACGACATCGGTTACTTCTTCTACAACGGCGGCGGCGACTCGGCCGACACCTGCTACAAGGTCTCGCAGCTCTCCGAGAGCCTGGGCTATCCGGTACAGGCCATCCATGTGCCCAAGACGGTCGACAACGATCTGCCGATCACCGACAACTGCCCCGGCTTCGGCTCGGCGGCCAAGTACATCGCGACCTCGGCGCTGGAGGCGTCTTACGACGTGCGCTCCATGGCCAAGACCTCGACCAAGGTCTTCGTACTCGAAGTCATGGGCCGTCACGCCGGCTGGATCGCCGCCGCCGCCGGCCTGATCGAGGATCACGGCATCCCGGTGCTCATCCTCTTCCCCGAGATCGAGTTCGATCAGGAACGCTTCCTGGCCGCCGTCAAGGCCAAGGTCGAGCAGTACGGCTATTGCACCGTGGTGGTCTCGGAAGGCGCCAAGTATCCGGACGGACGCTTCCTGGCCGAACAGGGCACGCGCGATGCCTTCGGACACGCCCAGCTCGGCGGCGCGGCACCGGTCGTGGCCAACATGGTCAAGGAGGCCACGGGCTACAAGTTCCACTGGGCGGTGGCCGACTATCTCCAGCGCGCGGCGCGTCATCTGGCGTCCAAGACCGATGTCGAGCAGGCCTATGCCATGGGCCGCGCGGCGGTCGAGTTCGCGCTCGCCGGTCACAATGCCGTGATGCCCACGGTCAAGCGTCTGAGCAACGATCCCTATGCCTGGGAGGTCGGCGAGGCGCCGCTGTCGGAAGTGGCCAACGTCGAGAAGTTCATGCCGCGCGACTTCATCTCCGAGGACGGCTTCGGCATCACGCCGGTCTGCAAGCAGTATCTGACCCCGCTCATCCAGGGCGAGGACTATCCGCCCTTCGAGCACGGTCTGCCCAAGTACGTCACGCTCAAGAACGCCCCGGTCGAGCGCAAGCTCGGGGTGTTCGAGCTTTAAGGATTGAGATCATCAAGACTCGTTTGGACTATAATTGACGTTTCTGCCGCCTCGGCGGCGAAACGTCGCAGTCCGACTCACTCAAAGGCCCTTTCATGGATCTGTCCAAGGTTTCGCGCGGGGACAACGTCCCCTATATCCTCAACGTCATCATCGAGATCCCGGCCCATTCGGAGCCGGTGAAGTACGAGATGGACAAGTCGACCGGCGCCATGTTCGTCGATCGCTTCATGTCCACGGCCATGCACTATCCCTGCAACTATGGCTATGTCCCGCACACCCTGTCCTCCGACGGCGACCCGGTCGACGTGCTGGTGGTCACGCCCTATCCGCTGATTCCGGGCTCGGTCATCAAGTGCCGTCCGATCGGCGTGCTCAAGATGACCGACGAGTCGGGCGACGACGCCAAGATCCTGGCGCTGCCGGTCGACAAGCTCTACAAGGGCTATCGTCAGGTCGAGAGCTTCCGCGACATGCCGCAGCATCTGCTCGACCAGATCGCGCACTTCTTCGAGCACTACAAGGATCTCGACGAAGGCAAGTGGGTGCGGATCGCCGGTTGGGGTGATCGTGAGGAGGCCTGTCAGGAGATCCTGGCCAGCGTCAAGATGTTCGAGGACGCCCCCGAGAAGCCGGCCTTCTGATCGATGCTGACGCACTTTACCCCGAGCGGCGAGGCCCACATGGTCGACGTCGGCTCCAAGCCCGAGACGGTGCGGCGCGCCCTGGCCGAGGGGTGGATCCGGATGCGGTCCGCGACCCTGGCCCTGATCGAACAGGGCGCACACGCCAAGGGCGATGTGCTCGGGGTCGCGCGGCTGGCCGGTATCATGGGCGCCAAACGCACGGCTGATTTGATCCCGCTCTGCCATCCGTTGAGTCTCACCCGCGTCGAGATCGAACTGACGCCCGTCGCCGATGCGTCCGCCGTCCGCTGCCGCGCTACGGTCGAGACCCTTGACCGCACCGGCGTCGAGATGGAGGCGCTCTGCGCGGTGCAGATCAGCCTGCTGACGATCTATGATATGTGCAAGGCCGTCGATCGCGGCATGCGGATCACGGACGTCCGGCTCGTCGAGAAGGCGGGGGGACGCTCCGGGCACTGGAGGTGCGACGACCAAGACTCGACTCGATGACCCGGAACCCGGAGTCCATGCAAGACACTCGCTCCTCCCAACCGACACGCTTCAACGCCTTCTACCAGAACGCGCGCTTCCTCACCGCCGCCGTCCAGCTCCACCAGGCCCCGGACGATACCGGACGCGAGGTCGCCTTCGCCGGACGCTCCAACGCCGGCAAGTCGAGCGCGATCAACGCGATCTGTCACCAGAACTCACTGGCCAGGACCAGCAAGACCCCAGGCCGAACCCAGCAACTGATCTTTTTCGAACTCGACGAGACGCGCCGTCTGGTCGATCTGCCCGGCTACGGCTACGCCAAGGTGCCCGAGCGCATCAAGCTCGAATGGCAGCGCCATCTCTCGCACTATCTGGAGAGCCGTCAGTCGCTCGTCGGGCTGGTGATCGTCATGGACATCCGCCATCCGCTGACCGACTATGACCGTCAGATGCTCGCCTGGGGCCGGCGCGCCGGTCTCTCGATCCTGCTGCTGCTGACCAAGGCCGACAAGCTCAAGCGCGGCGCGGCCAGCGCGGCGCGTCTGGCCGTCGAGCGCGCCGTGGCCGACGACTCCGGCCAGGTCGAGGTCCGGCTCTTCTCGGCCCCCGAGCGCCAGGGACTCGCCCAGGTCCAGGCCACTCTGGATCGCTGGCTGCACGTCGGCACCTCCGACCTCCAGACACCGACCACCTGACCGCATCCAATGGCCACGAGCGACCATCCGGCGACGATCGAATACGGCTCATTGGATGAAGCGCCCGCCTCGGGCGAACGGCCGCCCCCTGCCCGCCCCAGACGTCGGGCACGGCGGCTCGACGCCGAGACGCTCGCCTGGGAGCGCGATCTGTTCGTCGGCGGCCCGGTCGCGGTGCTCGTCTGGCGTCCCGAGTCGCGCCGGCCGGTGTGCCATGTCTCACCGAACGTCGTGCGTATCTTCGGCTATCCGGCCGAGTCGATGATGGACGAGGACTTCCACTACATGGCGCTGATCCACAGCGACGACGTCGATCGGGTCGCCGGCGAGGTGGTGCGCTATCTCAACGAGGGACGCGACGCCTGGGAGCAACGCTACCGGATCGTCCGCCCGGATGGCCAGGTGCGCCGGCTGTACGACTTCACGGTCGTGGATCGCGACGATCTGGGTGAACCGCGTCTGCTGCGCGGTTACGTCATGGACGAGACCGAGATGCTCCAGCGCAAGCGCGACTTCCGGACGCTCGCCGATGCCATCGCGGACGCGGTCTGGATCAGTGCGGCCGACACCGGACTGCTGTACGCCAATCCGGATCTCCATCGCGCCATCGTCGATCAGGCCGCCGACGGCATCGTCCTGATCGATGCCGGGACACTGCGTTCTGAGGTGAGGCCGGATCAGACCGAATCGACCAGTTCCAGATAACGCGCCGCGATGGCACGCCAGTCCAGCGGTGCGACGAAGGCGCGTGCAGCCGCGCCCAACCGCGCACGGCGTTCGGGATCGGCCAGCAGATCGGCTACGGCCTGGGCGAAGGCGTCGTGGTCGTCGACGATCAAAGCCTCGACGCCCGAGGTGATCGGGATGCCCTCGGCACCCTTGGCGGTGCTCACCACCGCCAGCCCGGCGGCGAAATAATCCAGGATCTTCATGCGCGTGCCGCCGCCCTTCTGCAGGGGCACCACAGCCAGATCCGCCCCCTTCAGATAGGGCGCGACCGACTCGACCGAGCCTGTGAAGCGCAGATGCGGATGGAGTTCGCGCGCCGGCGGATGCGCACCGATCGCCAGCACCGTCACCGCCACGCCCAAACGTTCGAGTCGCGGCAGGATCTCGCGTGCCATGACCTCCATCGCCTCCAGGTTCGGCGGATAGAGATAGATGCCGTGATAGACCAGGACGGCATGATCCGCCGGGATGCCGTGGAGCGCGTGGATATTCAGAGGCGCGGCGCGCTCGAAGCCGTCGAGATCGACCCCGTGCGGGATGTGATGCAGTCGCTCGGGCGCCACGCCGGCGGCCAGCAGACGTTGGCGGTCGGCCTCGGAGACGACGACGACGGCATCCGAGCGGTTGCACCAGCCCAGTTCGATCTTGCGCAGCATCTCATAGCCGTGCCGGGACAGATCCGGCACCTGATCGGCCAGACGCTGATACTCGACATTGTGCTCGACCAGGAGCGCGCGTCCGCCAAGCAGATCGCGCGCCCAGCAGGTCGCGCGCCCATAGGCGGGGAACTCGGCCTGATAGACGCGCGCACCGCTACGCAGGGCCAGATAGAGGGTGCGCGCGATGAAACTCCAGTCGGCCGCCGGGTGATAGAGGAAGGCGTCGTCGGCCGGGATGCCCGAGTCGAGCAGGAAGGCGCGCACCCGCTCCGGGTCCGGCCCGAGCGCACTCAGCCAACGCGGAAAGGTGCGCTCGACGAACCGGCCCTGGCGCACCTCGTGATAGCGGACGCGATCCTCGCTGATCAGATAGACGGCCTCGACCGCAAACGACAGGCCCCAGGCGGTGCGCTCGATTTTGACCGCCGCACCATGGTTGGTCGGACGGATGTCGGAGCGCGAGACCAGGATCACGGCACGGCGCCGACCGAGACGCCCGAGACCGCGCGTCAGGGTCGTCACCGGTGGTTTGAGCCGGGGCCGCGCCCGACCGAGTGCGGCGCGTGCCAGGGTCTTGAGCCGCGCGGAACCTCGGGGCGGAACCCTGGCCTCTGGGGTCCGGACGGACGGCTCGTGAGGCGCGGCGGCAGGTTCCTCGACGCTCGGCGGAACGGGAGGCGCGGGCGGTTCCGGATCGATCAGCGGTGCCCCAGGACGGGCGCGGACCGGCGCGGCCAGGAAATCCAGGACGGGTCGAAGGGTTCGGCCATAGTGGAAGCGTTCCTCGACCAGTCGCAGCGCATTGGCCGACTTGCGTCCGACCGACTCGGGATGCTCCAGGATCGCGGCGATCAGCCCGTCGACGTCCTCGACCCGGTCGACGATCCAGCCGGCGTCATAGTCGCGCACCAGTTCGGCCAGCTCGGTATAGCCGTTGCAGATCAGCGGCAGTCCCAGACTCAGGAACTCCATGGCGCGGAACGACTGGCTGTGCCGGCGTTCCGGATTCTCATCGGCCAGTTCCAGCCCGATGTGACACTCACGGCGCAAATAGGCGCGCATGGCCCCATAGGGCAGGAGTCCATGACGCTCGACGATCGACTCGGGCCAGGCGCGCTCACGCTCACTGAGTTCCAGCGGCGGCTGATCGGCGGCATAGACATAGTGACCGGCGAACATCACCAGCCCCGCGCGTCCCTGACCGTGACGCTCCAGCGCCCACACCAGGGGATCGAGCCAGTCCTCGGTGCGACGCCAGGGCCAGGAGACCCCGCCGGCGACCAGACGCAGGCGCGTGTCCGGCGAATACGTCAGGGGTTCGACGCGCTCGAAGCCCGCCGAGATGGGCAGCACATCGATCGGGGCGTCGGCGCGGCAGTCGAATCCGGCCAGGAGCAGCCAGGGCAGCAGAAAGCTCGCCTGGCGCCGGTTGCCGACCAGGAAGCGGTCGGCGCGCCGATAGCAGGCCAGTGTGCGCCGGACCTCGTCGGCCAGATCCAGATGCTCCTGATACATGGCCTCCAGGATCCGGGGCGCCACCACGTCGAGGACGATGGGAATATCGAGCGACTCGGGCAGGCGCTCGATCAGCTCCCAATAGCCCAGGATCAGCGCGTCCGGTGCCTCCTCCGCGATCAGAGCGGCCAGCGTCTCGCGATCGGCATAGCGACGCGCACGCAGACCGCGTTCGACGATCAGCGGCGTCGGCTCGCCCAGGGCCTCGGGATAGACCTGCACGACGGCATGACCGGCGGCGATGAGTCCGAGCGCCAGCCCGTGGGCACGCACACTGTTGCCGGAAGCGATGCGCTCGGGGTCGAGCGGCTCGCCGTGGGTGATGAGCAGGATCTTCATGCCGCACGCTCCGCGAGTAGCCGTTCCAGGGTGGTGCGCGCGACACGGCGCGAGAAATGCCGTTCGATGTTGTCGAGTCCCGCGTGCGCCAGCCGCTGCCACAGCGACGGCTCGCGATAGAGCCTGACCACGGCGGCGGCGAAGGCGGCGGCGTCCTCGCCGATCAGGATGTCGGTCCCGTCGGTCAGGGACATGCCCTCGGCCGCGCAGGGCGTGGCCACGACCGGCACGCCATAGGCCATGCTCATGTTGATCTTGCCCTTGACCCCGGCCCCGTAGCGCAGGGGCGCGATCGACAGCCGGGCACGCTCGAAATAGGGCGTCACGTCCTCGACATAGCCGGTGACGTGCAGTCCACGCCCGGCGTCCTCGAGTGCGCGGATCGTCTGCGGCGGGCGGCTACCGATGACGAAGGTCGGCACCGGGCCGAGTTCGGCCTCGACCAGGGGCAGGATCTCCTCGACGTAGTAGCGCACGGCATCGACGTTGGGATCATGGTTGAAACCGCCGATGAAGAGGATGGCATCGCGTTCATCGAAAGCGGCCGGCGTCGGATGGAGGTCGTGGATGTTGCTCAGGATCTCCAGCCGCGCCTCAGGGGCCTCGCGCGCCAGCAGCTCGCGCTCGACGGAGCTGACCACCAGGGTCAGGTCGGTGCGCGCGATCAGGTCGAGTTCCTGGCGGCGGCGCTGGGCGGCGCGCTTGAGTGCGGCCGGATCGTTCTTGAGTTCGGCCTCGCGCTGCTCGCGCAGGAAGTGCAGATCCACGGTGTCGAACCAGACCTCGGCCTGGGGCGCATACTGCCGGACAGCGTCGAGGAACTGGGCGGCGACATTGGCCCGGCTCAGGATCACCAGGTCGTATTCATCGCCGCGCGACTGCAGATGGGCATGGATGGACTCGATGCCGGGCGCTGTGAGCACCTCGATACCCCGTCGCTGGAGTCGAGGACCATAGGGCTCGACGTATTCGAGGTTGGAGGGCGCGAAGGCCGTGTGCCAGCCCAGTGCCAGGAAGGTCTCCAGCAGATTGAACATGCGCAGCGAGCCCGAGTCCTGGTCCGGGGTCAGCATCACGGCGTCGATCACCAGGACGCGGCCCTGATCGCGGTTCGCGGCGCCGGTCGTGTCCGCCCCCTGATCGGGACGCACCAGCGTCACCTCGGGCTGATAGAGGATGGTCCGCCCCTGGGCGCGCAAGCATTCGAGGAGTTCAGGCATGTCGGCGGGGCGGGCATCCATGCTCAACACAGACTCCAGAGCACTGCGGCTCAGCAGCAACCCGACCTCTGAGGCCGAATCGAGCGTGCGCGGATAGTTGTACTCCGGTGCCTGGGGATCGCCGCCGGCGCCGATCGGCCAGAGCGTACCGTCCAGGGCGCGGCGCCGTCCGGCCTCGATCAGCCGACCGTCGACACCGACCAGCTTGGGGCTGATCGCACCGATCATGGACGTCTCCTGATCCTCCTCAGACGCCCCGTGCAGAAGACGCCACAGCCAGTCGTGCGGCCGGGCCTCCAGGCAATCGAGACTCAGGATCCAGTCGGCCGCGGAGACTTCGAGCACGGACGCGAGCCGATCCGCGACGGATGCGCCCGGTTCGAGCGCCAGACGACGCGCCTCGGGCGCCCGGCGATCGAGCAGTTCGGCGATCGGGTGTCCGGGCGGATGCAGGAAGATCGGCTCGAACGGCGGCGTATAGCGGCTCCGGATCAGCTCCTCCAGCAGCCGGAAGGTATGGATACAGATCCGTTCGAGATCGACCAGCAGGGCGACCTGGGGATGCGGCTCGGGCCGGATCTCGAGCGCGGCGATACGCGCGACCTGCCAGAGCGCGCCCAACCCCGCCGACCTCGGCCCGCCCGTGCGGCTCAGTTTGGCCGCGAACGCGCGCACCACAGGAACGGCCCCATGGAAGCGCAGGATCTCGACCAGATGCTCCGCGTGCGACCCGAGTCGGGAGGCCGGACCCGAGAGCGGAGCCAGCGCCTTCCGCAGCCCACGATAGGGCGCACGCACGGGCCGGCTCAGCAGATCGGTCAACCACAGGACCGACCCCAGCCACGAGCGATGACGCTCCAGATCGTCACGACACCGGACGGCGTCGCTCAGCGACCGGATACCGAGCAGGTCGAGCAGTTCGCGATCGGCGCGCTGGGCGGATTCGAGCGCGCGCGCACGCGACTCGGCGCCCAGGATACGCTCGTGCAGCCCCTGGATCCGGGCCTCCAGCACCCGATTCTCGGCCGCCAGCAAGGCATGACGGATCTTCCAGTCCTCGCGCTCCTGCCGCAGTTCATGGGTCTGTTCGAGCAGGGTGCGATTCTCGGCCGCGCACCGCTCGCGCAGCTCCAGATACATGGGCTGATGTTTGGCATAATCGACCAGTCCCAGCACCTGCTCGGTCGTCCAGCGCGTGCGCCACTTGTCGAAGAAGGTCGCCAGCCCGCGCGTCAGCCGTTCGTCGTCCTGATGCAGACCGAAACCGCTCGCGCCCTGGATGCGATAGACGCCCGTCACGCGCTCGACGTGGATCAGCGGCGTGAGCGCGCTCAGCCGGACCCAGAAGTCCCAGTCTTCGTAGACCTCCAGCGACTCGTCGAAGCGCAACGACTCACCGACCAGTGAGCGCGCGAAGAGCACGGCATGGATCGGCAGATAGTTCTCGAACAGGAGCCGCTGCGGATCATGGGGCTGGTTGAAGACGTGCACGACCTCCCAGCCGCCCTCGGGCGTCGGACGCCGGCACTCGATCCCGGCATAGGCCGCTTGGGCGCCCTCGCGCGACTGGATCGCCTCGACCAGACCGGCGACGTGTTCCGGCAGCAGCCAGTCGTCGTCGTCGAGGAAGAGCAGGAACTCACCCTGGGCCGAGTCCAGGCCCAGGTTGGCCGCCGCGCCGCGCCCCAGACGTCGCCCGCCGGAGACCGGACGAACCGGACGGTCGCCACAGTGCGGCGTGTCGAGTTCACGGGTTCCCCGGACGTCGATCAGCACGACCTCGATGTGGGGATAGGTCTGGGCCGCGACCGAATCGAGCGTCTCGGCCAGGGTCGCTCGCCCCATGGTGCGGATCAGGATCGAGACGAGAGGATGGGCTGTGGGATCGAATCGTTCCTGATTGGGGCGGCTCATCACTCGGGATCGTCGCTCGTTGGAATGGGTCAATGGAGAATCATCGGGTCATCGATGATACACCATGCCCACGACTGGATTCAGCGCGAGACGGATGAATGCTCGCGCGCCACGCTCGCGCCGTGCAGACTGAAGAGCAGATCGACCTCGGCCTGCGTCAGGCCGCAGAGCTTGCGGACCTCACCGCGTCCGCGACCGAGCCGGATCAGCTCGATGGCCTGGACATAGAGTCCCTCGTCGACGGCGCGCAGGCGCAACTCGCTCTGCTGATCGGCGAGCCGGTCGAGCGCACGCCGGACGCTCGACTGGTGCTGCCCCTGATCGATGACGTCCTCGGCCACGGCCTTGATGGCGCCATGCAGGGCCAGGATCGCGGTATCCAGACCACGCTGATCGTGCCGCAACTCGGCCAAACGCGCCTCCAGGGCGCGCTGCCGTGTTCCGGTGCGCACGACCAACAGCAGGGCCACCAGGGCGACGAGCAGCGCCGGCACCGCGACCCAGAGCGGATCGAGCCGAATGGCCTGTATCAGAGCCTGAACATCCATCACGATCCTTCAGGCATAGTCGTCGATGCGGCCCCGGCGTTGCCCCTGGATCCGGGGCGAGGAACCGCCCGTTTGTCCCGGCGGCCGTGCATCGGCACTGCGTGACCTCGAACGCCGATCCTCCAGCCGCCGATCGGCCGACCGCCGGTCGTACTGGCGCCGATCGGCCTGCCGGCGATCGCGCACGCGCCGATCCCCGCCCGGACGATCGTCCAGACGCCGATCCTCCGAGCGGCGCTCATGGGTCCGCCGCTCTTCGAGCCGACGTTCGTCGATCCGACGCTCACCACCACGACGCTCCTCGCGCTGTCCGCGCCGGTCGGTCCGGCGGCGCAACAGCCAGGTGCGCTGCTGTTCCAGTCGGCGCTCGCGATCATCGCCCAGCGCCCGTGAGGGCGTCTGGGACCGGACCGGTCCCACATCTCTGGTAGGTTCGCTCATGGCTTCGCTCCCTTGAAACTGGAGTACATCCCGTTGGGCCGTCACCGGATTCATCGGCCGGCGGGGCCGAAACATGAACCGCGACGGGCTTGGTCACTCCGTCCTCACAGCTCGCGCAGGCTCGCCCATTCCTCGTCCGAGAGCAGTTTGTTGAGGTCGATCAGGATGGTCAGACCGTCATTGGAACTGGTGACGCCCAGGATGAAGCGGCTGGTCTGATCGTTGCCCACGGCCGGCGCCGGATCGATCGACGCCGCCGGGATCTGGACCACCTCGGCCACCGAGTCGACCAGGATGCCGATGTTCTGGTTGTCGACGTCGATGATGACGATGCGCGAGGCCTCGTCCGGTTCGCGCACCGGCAGCGAGAGACGCCGCCGCGCGTCGATCACGGTGACGACGTCCCCGCGCAGGTTGATGATGCCCAGGATGTAGTCGGGCACGCCGGGGACGGGCGCGATCTCGGTGAGCTTGAGCACCTCCTGGACCTGGAGCACGTCGATGGCATAGGTCTCGTCGGCCAGGCTGAAGGTCACATAGGACGAGGAGCCGCCCGGCTGGCTCGCCCGCGAATCGGATGCGGTCATGGTGTCGGTTCTCGGTTCGTCGTTGAATGCTTGCCTGGAGTCGACCGGACGTCACTGGAGGCGTCCGATGCCGGCCTCCAGATCCGTTTTCAGATGCTCGGGGTCGGCGCGCTCGCTCGATCGCGCGGCCTGGAGACCGGGCAGCACGATCACGGCGACGCGCCGGTTGCGCGCCCGCCCGGCCTCGGTCGCGTTGCTGTCGACGGGCTGGAACTGGCCGTAGCCGATGGCGACCATGCGTTCGGGATCGACGCCGTTCTGGGCGAACAGGTTGACCACGGTCGCCGCGCGCCCGGAGGACAGCTCCCAGTTGGACGGATAGATGGTGTTGTTGATCGGCAGGTTATCGGTGTGCCCCTCGACATGGATACGCACGTCGCGCCGTCCGAGCAACCGGGCGACCCGGATCAGGGCCGGACGCGCCGCCGGTTCCAGTGTCGCCGAGCCGCTCGAAAAGAGCAGATTGCTGTTGATGGCGACCTCGATCCAGTAGGGCTGACGCTTGATCTCGATGTTGCCGGCCTCGATCAGCGAGCCCATCGCTTCCTCCAGCTCGGTCGACATCTCCCGGATCTCGCCGAGTATCCGCCCGCGCTCTTCCTCGGAGGCCGAACCGATGAGGGCGGCGAGCGCGACATCGGTCGGCGAGAAGGGTTCGAAGCCCGGCTCGGGCGCCTCCTCGGCCGGACGCGGAGCGATGATCTCGACCGGGGCGAGCGAGCGGCGCACGTCCTCGCTGATCGGATTCATCTCCAGGGTCGGGTCGCCGATCTGGATCGGATCCATGGCCGCCTGTGCGCCGAACGCCTCGATCAGGGACTCGGAGAGCACGCTGTACTTGCCGGCATCCACCACGGAGACGGCATACATGACCACGAAGAAGGCCATCAGCAGCGTCACCAGGTCGCCATAGGGAATGGCCCAGGCCTCGTGATTGACGTGCTCCTCGTGCCGCTTGCGCCGCGCCATGGTCTCGACTCACCCCTGAATGAAGCCGTTGAGCTTGTTCTCGATGTTACGCGGATTCTCGCCCTCGGCGATGGCGACCAACCCTTCGAGCAGCATGGTCTGATGGGTGATGCGCGCCTGGACGACGGATTTCAGCTTGTTGGACACCGGTAGGAAGAAGAGGTTGGCCAGGCCCACGCCATAGATGGTGGCGACGAAGGCCGCCGCGATGCCCTGCCCGAGCTTGCTCGGCTCGGCGAGGTTCTGCATCACGGCCATCAGTCCCATGACCGCGCCGATGATGCCGAGCGTGGGCGAGTAGATCCCCATGCTCTCGAAGACGCGCGCCCCCTGGAGATCGAAGGACTCGCTGTTGTCGAGATCGAACTCCAGGATCTGGCGCAGCGTCTGGGGTTCGGCGCCGTCGACCAGCAATTGCAGTCCCTTGCGCACAAAGGGATCCGGCTCCCGGTTCGAGCGATCCTCCAGCCCCAGCAGCCCTTCCTTGCGCGAAATCTGCGACCAGTCGACGATGCGCTTGATCATGCCGCGCGGGTCCAGGCGCGGCGGCTTGAAGACCCAGGGGAACATCCTGAAGGCGTGCAGGAAGACCGGAACCCGTGTCTGCACCAGGGTCGCGCCCAGGGTGCCGATCACCACGATCAGGAAGGCCGCCAGATTCCACAGCGCCTCCACCGAGCTGCCCTTGGCGACGACGCCGCCGAGGATGGCCACCAGCCCGAACAAGAGCCCGACCAGGCTCAGGACGTCCATTCAGCAGAAACCCTTGACCAAGGCCGGCCCGACCTCCTTGAGCGGTAGGATCTGATCGGCCAGGCCCGCGTCGATCACGGCCGCCGGCATCCCGAACACCACACAACTGGCCGCGTCCTGCGCCCAGACATGAGCACCGTTGGCCTTGAGCTCGCGCGCGCCCTCGCGCCCGTCGGCGCCCATGCCGGTCAGCACCACGGCCAGCACCTGCGAGCGCAGGGCGGCGGCCGCCGACCTGAAGGTGATGTCGACGCTCGGCTTGTAGATGGTGCCGGGCGGACTCTCCTCGATGCGCACCCTGGGCTGGGCGCCGCCCTCCAGGATGAGCTGCACCCCGCCGGGCGCGAGCAGCGCGCTGCCGGGCTTGAGCACGTCACCCGAGGCTGCCTCCTTGACGTCGATCTGGCACAGGTTGTTCAGACGCTCGGCAAAGGCCGGCGTGAAGCTCGCCGGCATGTGCTGGACCAGGATGATCGGTAGCGGGAAGCTCTTGGGCAGCCCCTTGAGCACCTCTTGCAGTGCCACCGGCCCGCCGGTGGAGGTGCCGATCAGGACCGCGCGCAGGCTGTTGAGCGGTGTGGCGCTCGGCGAGAGGCGCGGGGCCACGGCCGCGCGCGCCGGCGCCGTCGGAGGCGTCGCCCCGGTCGGCGCGGGACGATCGAGCGGTGCCGGCGCCGTCGGGCGCGTGAAACGGGTTCGCCCCAGGGCGCGCACCCGTCGGCGCAGCAGGATCTTGGCCGAGTCCTCGTCCTTGGCCATCTCGCTGAAGCGCTTGGGCAGGAAGTCCATGGCCCCGGCGTCGAGTGCGTCGAGCGTCGCCTTGGCGCCCTCGGTGGTCAGGGTCGAGAACATCAGGATCGGACGCGGCGACTCGGCCATGATCCGGCGCACCGCCGTGATGCCGTCCATGACCGGCATCTCGATGTCCATGGTGACGACGTCCGGGTTGAGATGCTTGACGACCTCGATGGCCTCTTGGCCATTGGCGGCGGTCCCGACGACCTCGATCCCGACGTCGGCGTTGAGGATCTCGACGATGCGCCGGCGGAAGAAGCCGGAATCGTCGACGACGACGACACGTAGACTCATGCTTCAGATCCCCGCCTCGTCCGGTCGCGGTTGAGCACGCGAGGCCCGTCCGCCATAGCCCGGCCGGCTCATGAGCCGCACCAGGGCCGGAATGTCGATGATGAGCGCGATGCCGCCGTCGCCCGTGATGGTCGCGCCGGCCAGTCCCGGCACACCGTGCAGCCCCTTGCCGAGCGGCTTGATCACGACCTCCTCCTGACCGACCAGATCGTCGACGACCAGGCCGACCTTGCGCTGGGCGACATGGACGACCACGACGTGCGCGTCGGACCTGGGCTCGGTCAGGCGATAGGGATGCAGCCAGCGCGAGGCGTAATAGAGCGGCAGGGCGTGGTTGCGCACCATGATGGCCTCCTGGTCGTCGACGAAATGGGTGCGCGTGAGATCCAGATCCAGGATCTCCGAGACCGAGGCCAGCGGAATGGCGAAGCGCCGTCCGTCGAGGATGACCATGAGCGCCGGCAGGATGGCCAGCGTCAGGGGCAGCTTGACGTTGAGCTTGGTGCCGACACCGAGTTTGGAGTCGATCTCGACCGTGCCGTTGAGCTGGGCGATGCGGGTCTTGACCACGTCCATGCCGACGCCGCGCCCGGAGACGTCCGAGATCTCCTCCTTGGTCGAGAAACCGGCCATGAAGATCAGATCGAAGCACTCGCGCGTCGACAGCCGCTCGGCCTGACCGGGGTCGAGCAGCCCCTTTTCGACGGCCTTGGCGCGCAGCTTCTCGGGATCCATGCCGCGACCGTCGTCCTGGATGAGCAGCGAGATGTGATCGCCCTCCTGGGCCGCGCCCAGCACCACGGTGCCCCGGCGCGGCTTGCCGGCGGCCTCGCGCACCTCGGGCAGCTCGATGCCGTGGTCGACCGCGTTGCGGATCAGATGCACCAGCGGATCGGCGAGGGCCTCGACCAGATTCTTGTCGAGATCGGTCTCTTCGCCGAAGGTCTCCAGCTCGATCTCCTTGCCGAGATTGCGCGCCAGATCGCGCACCACGCGCGGGAAGCGGCTGAAGACCTTCTTGACCGGCTGCATCCGGGTCTTCATGACCGCCGCCTGCAAGTCCGAGGTGACGAGCGCCAGCGAGGCGATCGCCTTGCCGATCTCCTCGTCGCCGGTACGCACGCGCAGCATGCTCAGGCGATTGCGCACCAGCACCAACTCGCCGACCAGATTCATGATCTCGTCGAGCCGCTGGGTGTCGACACGCACCGAGGTCTCGCCGGCGGGCGCGGCGGCCGCGCGCTGGGCCTTGGCCGTATCGAACGGATCGGCGGCAGGCGCCGGACTCGCCGGCGCGGCGCGTGCCGCCGCCGGGACGCTCGGGGCGGCGGGCGGCGGCGGACTCGCTTTGGGCGCCTCGACCTGGGCGACCGGCTCGACGGGCTTCGCCGCACCCGAGCCATGCAGCTGGTCGAGCAATGAATCGAATTCGTCGTCAGTGATCAGGTCGCCGGAGCCGGACGACTCCTCGGACGCGGACGTCGCCTTGGTCGATTCGGGTTCCGAGGGCGGGGCCGGCGTCGGTTCTGAGACGGCGGACGCCGGCGCGGCTGGCTGACCCGAGAGCGCATCGAGCAGCGCCTCGAACTCGGCATCCGTGATCTCGTCGACCGCCTCCGCACCGGACTCGGCCTCACCGGCAGACGCGGGCGCGGACGCCGGAGCACTGGGCGGCTCGGGTACGGCGACGGGCTGTGGTTGGGGTACCGGCTCAGACACGGGTTCGGGTGCGCTCGCTCCAGCCGCATCCGGAACGGCGAGCGCCGCCAGATCCGTGATCAGCGCGGGCGGGGCCGGCTCGGGTTCGCGCCCCGACTTGAGATCGCCGAACATGACGTTGAGCACGTCGAGCACGCGCAGCACCACGTCCATGAGGACCGGATCGATGCGGCGCTCGCCATTGCGCAGCAGATTGAAGACGTCCTCGGCATGATGACAGACCACGACCAGGGCATTGAGATTGAGGAAGCCCGCGCCGCCCTTGATGGTGTGGAAGCTGCGGAAGACCGCGTTGAGCAGATTGCGATCGTCGGGGTTCTGTTCCAGATCGATCAACTGCTCGTTGAGCGCTTCCAGTAGCTCACCGGCCTCGACCAGAAAGTCCTGGAGGATTTCGTCGTTCGGATCGATTGCCATGCATGATCACCCTGGGTTTCTGTGGGCTAGAAGCCCAGGCTGGAGAGCAACGCATCCACGTCGTCCTGACTGCTGACGACATCGGCGACCGCGTCCTGGGTATTGGGCACGATCGGACCATGGCCGCGCGTATCGGTCGAGTCGGGCTCCTCGACGACGGGCTTGCCCACCCTGGGCAGATCCATGCGGGCGCTCGACAGCCGGATGAGTCCGACCAGGTTCTCCTCGACCTCCTGCACCAGCCGGATGACGCGGCGGATGATCTGACCGGTGAGATCCTGGTAGTCCTGGGCCATCAGGATCTCGGACATCAGCGACTTGAGCCGCTCGGTCTCCTGTCCGCTCCGGGTCAGGAAGTCGTCGAGTTCACGCGCCAGCTCGCGGAACTCGTCGACCGACAGCTCGCGATTGCGAAAACGGCTCCATTGCTCGTGCAGCGTCGCCGATCGCTCATGGAGCGACTCGGCGATGGGCATGGATTCGTCGAGCGCGTTGAGCGTGCGATGCGTCGCCTGTTCCGTCATGGAGACGACGTAGTTCAGACGCTCCTTGGCGTCCGGGATCTTGTCGCGCGTCAGATCGATCAGGCGCGAGTCGCCGCGGAAGCTGTTGAGCGCCTCGTGCAGGTCGCGCGTGAGCTTGCCGAGTTCCTCGAAGAGTTCGCGCTCGTAGGGCAGACGCAATTGGCGGATGCTCTCGTCGGCTCCCGCCCGATCCCCGGCCTCCAGCCGCCCGACCAGACGACGCGCCAACTCCAACTGGAGACTCAGGCGTTCTTCATCGGTGTCCATTGCTCATCCCTGCGCGTCGAGGCGCTCGAAGATCTTGTCGATCTTTTCCTTCAGGGTCTCGGCGGTGAAGGGTTTGACGATATAGCCGTTGACGCCGGCCTGGGCGGCCTCGACGATCTGGTCGCGCTTGGCCTCGGCGGTGACCATGAGCACGGGCAGCGACTTGAGCATGGGATCGGCACGCACGGCCTTGAGCAACGCGATACCCTCCATGTTGGGCATGTTCCAGTCGGTGATCAGGAAGTCGAAGCCGCCGCCCTTGAGCATCGGCAACGCGGTGCTGCCGTCGTCGGCTTCCATGGTGTTGTTGAAACCCAGCTCACGCAGCAGGTTCTTGATGATGCGTCTCATGGTGGAGAAGTCGTCCACGATGAGGATTTTCATGCCTTTGTCCACGCAATGCTCCACATGGAATCTGTTGGTTTGAGAATCAGGCGTCCGGCCCCGCTTGGGTCCAGTCGCTCAAACGGCCCCGCAGACGATGCAGGGCCTGACTGCGAATCTGGCTCACGCGCGACTCGGTGACGTCGAGGACGGCGCCGATCTCGCGCAGATTGAGTTCCTCATCATAATAGAGCGCGAGTACCAGGCGCTCGCGTTCCGGCAGGCCGGCCAGCGCCTCGGCCAGGGCGGCCGCGAACTGCTCGCGCTCGACCTGCTCGGTCGGCGTGGCGCTCGTTCCCGGCAGCAACCGGTTGCTGTCGGCATCCTCGCCGAACAGATCCTCCAACCCAAGGATCCGGCAACCGGCGCTATCCTGCAACATGCCATGATAGTCGTCGAGTGTGACGCCCAGTGTCTCGGCGATCTCGCGATCATTGGCCGCGCGCCCCTCGCGCGCCTCGACCTGGCGGATCGCCTCGGCGATGCGCCGGCTGTTGCGATGCACCGAGCGCGGCGTCCAGTCGGCGCGCCTCAGTTCGTCGATCATGGCCCCGCGCACCCGGATGCCGGCATAGGTGGCGAAGGTCGCACCCTGCCCCGGCTGGAACTGGCGCGCGGCCTCGATCAGACCGACCATGCCGGACTGTATCAGATCCTCGACCTGCACCGAGGCCGGCAGTCGTGCCGCCAGATGATGTGCGATGCGCCGCACCAGGTCGACATGCTCGGACACCAGCCGCGCCGCCTCGTCGCCGGCGCTCGTATAGCCCATCCGAGACCGGGCGCGGACCATCTAGGCGCCTTGCAGCAGACGCTCGACGAAGAAGCCGATGCCGCCGATATCGGTGGCGCCGCCGCGCGCGGCGTCGATCCGGCGCGCCAGATCGTTGAAGACGCGCCCGGCCGGACTGCCCGGATAGAGGCTGACCACCGGCTGGCGCTTCTGCACCGCCAGACGCAGCTTTTCATCCGTCGGGATCATGGCCGCCGTCTCCAGCACCACGTCCGGCAGATAGCTGGCGCAGACGGCCGAGAGTTTGCGCATCAGACGCTGACCGGATTCGATGTCGCGTAGCATGTTGCAGATTATCCGAAAACGACGCACCCCGTGCTCCTGATGTAGAACCTTGATCAGTGCGTAGGCATCTGTCAAGGAGGCAGGCTCATCGCAGACGACCACGAACACCTGCTGGACGGCCTTGCAGAAGCTCGTGACCGAATCATGGATACCGGCCGCCGTGTCGACGACCAGGATGTCGAGCGGCTTGTCGTAACTGCTGAAGGCACGGATCAGGCCCAGATGCTCGGCCGGCGTCAGGTTGGCCATGGAGCCGATCCCCGAGGCCGAGGGCACCAGCAGCAACCCGTCCGGCCCCGGCAGCAGGACGTCCTCCAGACGCTCGACGCGCCCGGCGACCAGATCGTGCAGGGTCTTGGTCGGACGCAGTCCGAGCATCAGGTCGGCATTGGCCAGACCCAGATCGGCGTCGAAGAGCATGACGTTGCGACCCAGCCGCGCCAGGGCCACGGACAGATTGACCGCGACATTGGTCTTGCCGACGCCGCCCTTGCCGCTGGCGATGGCGATACTCTGAAAGGGCCGGTTCCTAGTAGGCTGCATGCACGGATTTCCTGAAGGGGATCACGGACTCCAACACCAGGCTGTCGCGCGTCATGGCGCTGGGCGCAGGCGCCATCTGCGCGCTCGGGTTCGGCGTCCTGGGTGTCGATAGTCTAGGCAATGGCTCGCACCGGGCAAGTACGGCGGCATCGCGCGGCGTGAACCGGGGGTTTTCGATCGTGGCACTGGGGGGGGAGTTCTCCGCACGTGACTGGAGCCGCGGAATCGACTCACCGAGCGCCAGGCGCGTCAGATGCGCCGTGTCGGCCTTGTGGAAGTCTTCCTCGATGCGCTGTCCGTCGCTCTGGAAGACCAGCCCCAGATGCTGTTCCAGCAGCACCGAGAGGATCTCGCCGAGGCGTTCGGATTCGTCGATCTTGGTCAGCACCAGGGCTGAGGGTTCGCAGCTCTGGAAGGCCTTGAGCACCTGACGCAGCACGCCGGCCTGATGGGTCGCCGGGATCACCAGCCAGGTCTCGATCTCGACCAGATGGCGGATCTGGGCGAAGAGTTTGCGCTCGGCGGCATCGCGCGCGGAGCGTCCCTCGGTGTCGACGAGGATGAGATGATCCGGGGCACTGCGATTGGCCAGACTGAGCAGATCGCGTTCGTTCTCCAGCAGGATGACGGGAACTCCGGCCATCTGACCAAAGGCCTGGAGCTGCTTGTGCGCGCCGATGCGCTGACGGTCGAGCGTAACCAGCGTCACCGAGTCCGCTCCCAGACGCCGGATGCGATGCAGGGCGAGCCGGCTCAGGGTGGTGGTCTTGCCCGCCCCGGTGGGACCGACGAGCGCCAGCACACCGCCGCGCTCCAGCACACTGGGTTGCACGGTCGCGACCGAGGCGGCGAGACGGGTCCGCAGACGGCTCCAGGCTTCATCATGCGTCTGATCCTCCTGGAGACCGCCGATGAGCGAGCGTGCGAGTCCGTCGTCGAATCCGCACTCGACGAGCCGCTCGGCGATGCCGGCGGCCAGCGGATGACGCACGGCCCATTGATCGCGCTCGCTCAGCACCTGCTGTTGCGCCAGCAGCGAACGCAGATCGCGCAGTTCGCGGCGCATCGCGGCCAGGTCGGAATCGACAGCCGCCGGGCGTGTCGAGCGTGATGCACTGGGACGTGCCGGTGCGGCCTGCTCGGACGGTGCCTCAGTCGCGGCCACGACTTCCAGAACGCCATCGACGCGACGGCTCGACAGGATTACCGCGTCCGGTCCCTGCTGCTCACGTACCTGGCGCATGGCGTCCTGCATGTTCTTTGCCTGATAGCGCCGTACATTCATCGCTCACACTCCCGTTACTCGATCAGGCCCGTGCCTGAGCATTGTCGCTCTTGCCTACAGTGGCCACGACCCGGATGCGTCGATTGTCCGGGATCTCGGTGAAGGCCAGCACGGTCAGGTTGCGCACCGCGCCTCTCAGCCAACCCGCAATCCAGGACCGGATCTCCGGAGCCACCACCAAGACAGCCGGCGCACCCTCGGCCTCCTGCTTGCGAGCCGCCTCGATCACCGAGCGCTGGAGCCGTTCGGCCAGGCCGGGTTCGATGCCGACGGTTTCGCCCTGACTGCCTTGTAGCGATTTATGCAACAGTTGTTCCAAGGATGGATCGAGTGCGATCAAGGGTAACTCGTCGTCGGGGCCGACCAGATCCTGCACGATCGAGCGGGCGAGCGCCACGCGCACGGCGGCGGTCAAAGTGGCGGGATCTTGACTCTTGAGCGAGCGTTCCGCCAAGGTTTCGGCGATGGTGCGCAGATCGCGGATGGACACCTGCTCGGCCAGCAGGTTCTGGAGTACCTTGAGCACCACGCCCAGCGAGATCTTGGACGACAGCAGGTTCTCGACCAGCTTGGGCGAGCGGCGTCCGAGCTGATCGAGCAGATGCTGCACCTCCTCGTGTCCGATGAGGCGGTGGGCATTCTCGCGGAAGATCTGCGACAGATGGGTGGCGATCACGGTGGCCGCATCCACCACCGTATAGCCGGCGGCCTGGGCCACGTCGCGGTTGGCCGGATCGATCCAGAGCGCGTCCAGGTTGAAGGTCGGATCCTTGGTCGGCGTGCCCTCGACGGTGCCGAACACCTGGCCCGGATTGATCGCCAGATCGCGATCGGGGAAGACCTCGGCCTCGGCGGCCGTGACGCCCAGCAGCGAGATCCGGTACTGGTTCGGTCCCAGCTCCAGGTTGTCGCGGATGTGTACCGGCTGGATGAGAAAACCGAACTCCTGCGAGAGCTTGCGCCGGATGCCCTTGATGCGGGTCATGAGCTGGCCGTCCTGAGTGCGGTCGACCAGCGGGATGAGCCGGTAGCCCACTTCCAGCGACACCAGATCGACCGGCGGCACGTCTTCCCAGGACAGATCGCGATCCTCGGGCGCGGGCAGTTCCAGGCCGTCCGGCAGGCGTTCGATGACCTCGGGTACGGGCGCCGGCGGCTTGGCGGCGATCAGATAGCCCGCGCCGATCAGGCTGGATGAGATGCCGAGAAAGACCAGATGGGGCATCCCAGGAACGACGCCCAGGATGCCGATGACACCGCCCGAGATATAGAGCACGCGCGGATTGGCGAACATCTGCGCAAACACCTGCTCGCCCATGTCCTGCGAGCTGGTGGTGCGGGTGACGATGATGGCCGTGGCCGAGGACAGCAGCAGCGAGGGGATCTGGGCGACCAGACCGTCGCCGATGCTCAGCAGGATGAAGGTGTTGGAGGCGTCGGCGAAGGACATCCCGGCCTGGGTGACGCCGATGACGATGCCGCCGATGACATTGATGAACAGGATCAGGATGCCGGCGATGGCGTCCCCGCGCACGAACTTGCTCGCACCATCCATGGAGCCGTAGAAGTCGGCCTCCTGGGCCACGTCCTCGCGGCGCTTGCGTGCGTCCTCCTGCGAGATCAGGCCGGCGTTGAGATCGGCATCGATGGCCATCTGCTTGCCGGGCATGGCGTCCAGGGTGAAGCGGGCGCTGACCTCGGAGACGCGCCCGGCGCCCTTGGTGACGACCACGAAGTTGATGATGACCAGGATGGTGAACACCACCACGCCGATGACGAAGTTGCCGCCGAGCACGAACTGGCCGAAGGCCTCGATCACCTTGCCCGCCGCCTCGGTGCCCTCGCCGCCGTTGAGCAGGATCACGCGCGTCGAGGCGACGTTGAGCGCCAGACGCAGCAGGGTCGCCAGCAGGATCACGGTCGGGAAGGAGGCGAAATCGACCGGACGCGCGATATAGACCGCGACCATGACCACGATCAGCGACAGCGCGATGTTGAAGGTGAACAGCAGGTCGAGCAGGAAGGGCGGCAGCGGCAGCACCAGCATGCCGAGCAGCGCGATCAGCAGCAGGGGCGTGCCCAGCCCCATGCGCCCGACAGTACTCAGACGTTCGGCGAGCGTCGTCATCGGCGGCCCTTGCGGCGACGCGGTGCTCTGAGAGGATCGAGATACTCCTCCGGCACCGGCAGGTCATCGGCCAGCTCGACGTCCGGATCCTCGCGCCGGATCTGATAGACATAAGCCAGGATGCGCGCCACGGCGATGAACAGACCGCTCGGAATCTCCTGATCGAGGTCGGTCGTGAAATAGATGGCGCGCGCCACGCGCGGGGCCTCGATGATCATGATTCCGTGTTCATCGGCCAGCGCGCGAATCGCCTGGGCCACGGTGTCCTGGCCCTTGGCCAGAAGCCGGGGCGCGGCCATGGTCGCCGGTACATAGGCGATGGCCACCGCGTAGTGCGTCGGGTTGGTGATGACCACGTCGGCCTTGGGCACCTCGGACATCATGCGCCGCTGCGACATTTCGTGCTGTAACCGGCGGATACGGCTCTTGACCTCGGGCTTGCCCTCGGTCTCCTTGAACTCGTCCTTGATCTCCTGGAGCGTCATGCGCAGTTGTTTCCGGTGGTTCCAGACCTGGAAGGGCACGTCGATGGCGGCCACCACCAGCAGTGCCGCCGCCGCGATGAGAAAGAGCCAGGCCTCCATATGCACGGTCCGGACGATCGCCTGCTCCACCGGCAGCTCGCCGAGTGTGAGCAGATTGCCCCAGATGCTCATGATGGCCAGGGTCGCCACGGTTCCGACCAGACCGAACTTGCCCAGTCCCTTGACCAGTTCCATCAGTCCCTGCACCGAGAACACGCGCTTGAGTCCGGTGATCGGGTTGAGCTTGGAGAACTTGGGCATGAGCGCCTGGGTCGAGAAGTTCGCGCCGCCGACCAGGATCGGTCCCATGAGGGCGATGACCATGAGCAGGGCGAACATGGGCGCCAGGATCAGGAGCGCGCGTCCGAGCAGGTGCTGGAGATGGGGCACCAGCAGGCCCTCGTCGAAGATGAGCGCACGCTCCGGCGTCCAGCCCTCGATCATCAGCTGACTGATCCGTGCCGCCAGACCGCCGCCGAAGAAGAGCAAAAAGGACCCGCCCATGAGCAGGATGATGAAGGTGTTGAGCTCGCGTGAGCGCGCGACCTGCCCTTTCTCGCGCGATTCGCGCAGACGTTTGGCGGTGGGGGCCTCGGAGCGTTCCTGGCCGTTTTCGTTCTCGGCCATGGCTCAGATCCTCGCCACCCGCTCGATCAGCGGCAGGGCCGTGAACAGGAAGTCGCCGATACGTGCCGTCAGACTCGGCAGCGTCAGCAGGATGATCAGAAAACCGGCGAGAATGGTGATCGGAAAACCGACGGCGAAGATGTTGAGCTGGGGCGCGGCGCGCGTCACCACGCCCATGGCCAGATTGATCAGCAGCAGCGAGGCGACCGCCGGCAGCGCGATGAGCACGGCTCCGGCGAACATCTGACTGCCGAAGCTCGCGATGAACCAGAGATCCTCGTTGTCCGGACCGTCGAGTCCGATCGGAAAGGTCTCGAAGCTCCTGAGCAGCAGTTCGAACAGCACCAGATGCCCGTTCATCGCCAGGAAGATCAGGGTGGCGATGATCGAGAGATACTGCGAGATCATCGGCACCTGCACCCCGCCGACCGGATCGACCGCCGAGGCGAAGCCCAGTCCCATCGAGAGCGCGATCGCCTCGCCGGCCTGATTGATCGCCGAGAACACCAGGGTCAGCACGAAGCCCATGCTGATGCCGATCAGCACCTGTTCGACCGCCACCACCAAGCCGCCGACACTGAGCGGATCGATCGCCGGCGGTGCGGGCAGTTGCGGCGCGATCATCCAGGCCAGCAGCAGCGCCAGCCCCAGACGCACGCGCGTATTGATCTGGCGCGCGCCGAAGACGGGCATCACCAGCAGCATGGCGCTGATGCGCACGAAGGGCCAGGCCAGCGAGACGGTCCAGCGCAGGATATCCGTGGCCTCGAGCGTGAGGGTCGACATGGCGATGGCGGGCGAGCGGAACCGCGTGACTCAACCGATCATGCCGGGGATGCTCTCGTAGAGCCGGGTGACATAGTCGGTGACGAGCGTGAGCATCCAGGGTCCGGCGATGATCAGCGCCGCCCCGACCCCGACCAGCTTGGGGATGAAGGTCAGCGTCATCTCCTGGATCTGGGTCGCGGCCTGGAACAGGCTGATGATCAGACCGATGATGAGACCTGCCAGCAGGGGCGGGGCGGACATCAGGATGATGACCTCGCCGGCCTCCTTGCCGACGTCCAGGACCATTTCGGGTGTCATCTCGGGTATTCCTCGTGTTGGGTGTGCGTTCGATGTGCGTCTTCTTTTTTCTCGGGTCACTCGTCATCGAACGGTTACTGACGACCATGCAGGATCGGGGCCGAATAGCCCAGCCGTCGGTGACTGTCAAGTATAGAAGCTGCGCGCCAGGGTTCCGAGCAGCAGCGACCAGCCGTCGACCAGCACGAACAGCATCAGCTTGAACGGCAGCGAGATGATCAGCGGCGAGAGCATCATCATACCCATGGACATCAGGACACTCGCGACCACCAGATCGATGATGAGAAAAGGGATCAGGATCAGGAACCCGATCTGGAAGGCCGTCTTCAGCTCGCTGACGACGAAAGACGGGATCAGCAGCGTCAGCGGAATGTCGTCCGGCGACTCGAAGCCGTCGATCCCCCGGATGCCGGCGAAGAGCGCCAGATCCGACTCGCGCGTCTGGGCCAGCATGAAGGTTCGCAGCGGCTTGACGGCCTTGGCGAGCGCCTCCTCGGTGCCGAGCTGTTCTTCCATATAGGGCTGGATGGCGGTGTCGTAGATCTCCTGGAAGATCGGCGACATGACGAACAGGGTCAGGAACAGGGCCAGACCGAGCAGCACCTGGTTGGAGGGCGTCTGGGTCGTCCCCAGCCCCTGACGCAGGATGCCGAGCACGATGATGATGCGCGTGAAGGAGGTCATCATGATCAGCGCCGACGGCAGCAGCGTCATCAGCGTCATGATGATCAGGATCTGGAGCGTGACCGAGTAGACCTGACCGCCGTCGGGCGCGGTCGTGACGGTCACGGCGTTCAGACCGCCGATCTGGGCCAGGACGAGGCCCGGCACGAGCAGTCCGGCCAGCACCAGTCCCCAGAGTGCGAGCCGTTTCATCCGGGCTTTCCGCCGCGCTTGAAGCGTTCGAGCAGGCCGGCGAAGTCCCCGCTCCAGGGTTCGTCCTCCGGCGGCTCGATGGGCTGGGCGAGCGTGTGCAGATGCGTCACGCCCGCCGCCGTCACGGCGATCAGGATCTGCTCGGCGCCGACCTGGACCAGCATCAGACGCTCGCGCGCGCCGATCGCGCGCACGGCCAGGATGCGGATGGCGCCCAGTCCGGGAGTCGCCACGCCCGGAACCCGGCGCAGGAACCAGGCCAGGACGACGATGGCCAGGAGCACCAGCACCAGTCCGCCGACCAGTTGGCTCAGATAGCCGGTCGCCGGCGCGATGACCGGTGCCGGCGACTCGGCCCAGACGAGACCGGGCGCGAGCAGTGCCCACCAGGCGATCGACACTCCCGGACGGACGCGCCGATGCATCCTCACCTCAGCTTACGCACCCGCTCGCTCGGGCTGATGACATCGGTCAGCCGAATGCCGAATTTCTCGTTGACCACCACCACCTCGCCATGCGCGATCAGGGTGCCGTTGACCAGCACGTCGAGCGGCTCGCCGGCCAGACGATCGAGCTCGACCACCGACCCCTGGTTGAGCTGCAGCAGATTGCGGATCGGAATCCGGGTGCGTCCGATCTCCATGGCGATGGTCACGGGTACGTCCAGCACCATGTTGAGATTGATATCGGAGGCCGGTTCCGGACGGGTACCGCTGAAATCCTCCGGACTCATGCGGCGGATGCCCTCCATGCCGGAATGCGTCTCTCCGCCCGGTTCGCGCTGTTCGCTCTCCTTCTGCTCCTCGAGTGCGGCGGCCCAGGCGTCGGCGATCGCCTCGTCCGGGTCGATCTCGCCCGGATTCGTAACGTTGTCGTTGCTCATCTTGCGTAAAACCTCCATCTGTCCAAGAGCGTCGGCGCCTATCCGCTATCGGAGCGCCCGCTACCGGATGACTCAATGCTTGATCTGCTCCAGGATCTTGATGGCGTTGATGCCGTTGGAGACCCCGAACTTACCACGAAAGAGCGGGATGTCCTCGACGTTGAGGATGACGGTCTCGGGCAGGTCGACCGGAATGATGTCGCCGGGCTTGACTTCGAGCAGTTGCTCGACGGTCAGCGTCGCCTCGGTCAGCACCGAGCTGATCTCGACCTTCGCCAGCGGGATCTCCTCTTCCAGCGCCCGCTGCCAGCGCTGATCGACGCCGCTGCGATCGGATTGCAGCCCCGTGTCCAGCACCTCGCGGATCGGCTCGATCATCGAATAGGGGAAGGTGACGTGCATGTTGCCGCCGCCGCCTTCCAGTTCGATGTGAAAGTCGTTGATGACCACGATCTCGGTCGGGCTGACGATGTTGGCGAATTGCGGATTGACTTCGGCATTGATGAATTCGAAATCCAGGCGCATCACCGGCTCCCAGGCCTTCTGCATGTCGCTGAAGGAGGTATCGAGCAGGTTCTTGATGACGCGCATCTCCATGGGCGTGAAGTCGCGGCCCTCGATGCGCGAATAATAGCGCCCGTCGCCGCCGAAGAAGTTGTCGACCAGACCGAAGACGAGCTTGGGATCGAAGACGAACAGCGCCGTGCCGTGCAGCGGATAGACGCGCACCAGGTTCAGACTGGTCGGCACATAGAGCGAATGCAGATACTCCGAGAACTTGGTCACGCGCGCACCGATGACCGAGATCTCGGAGGAACGGCGCAGCAGATTGAACAGGTGCACGCGCAGATAGCGCGCGAAACGCTCGTTGATCATGTCGAGCGTCGGCATCCGGCCGCGGACGATGCGATCCTGGGTCGCGAAATCGTAGGGGCGCACCTGACCGTCCGGGGGAAAGGGATTGGAATCGGTATCGACGTCGCCGCTATCGACGCCATGCAGCAGGGCGTCGATCTCGTCTTGGCTGAGGATGTCGGATTGCTGTGCCATCGCGCGGCCTATTGCATGATGAGCTCGTTGAAGAGCACGTCGCGGATGTCGGACGGCTCTCCGGAGCGCGCCAGCAGCCGCACCAGGGTCTGGCGCAGGGACTCGCGCAAGGTGTCCTTGCCCTCGGGCGTGTTGAGCGTGGCGAACTCCTGGACGGCCAGCAGCGTCAGGATGTCGTTGCGCAGCATCGGCATGTGCTTGTCCACGGCGGCGATCACCGCCGGGTTCGGCGTGGCGATGGTCAGACTGACACGCAGGAAGCGGACCGGTCCGCCGGGCGAGAGGTTGACGGTGAAACTCTCGAGCTTGTGGTAGATGAGCGGCCCGGCCACGGGTATCGCGGCCGTGCCCTCCTCGGTCTGTCCCGCGGGCGCGGCCTCGCTCGACGTCTCGGCGGAAGCGTCCGGCTCGTCGGCGGATTTGCCGTACCAGAGGAAATAATAGGCGGCGCCTCCGCCACCCGCGAGCAGCAGCAACAGGATCACCAGGATGATGATCAGCTTCATCCGGCCGCCCGGCGCCTTCTCCGCCCCCTTGTCGGCCTGTTTCTTGTCGGCTTTCTTCTTCTCAGCCATGCTCCAGTCCTCTCGAATCGGGTTGCGCGTTCCATGGCGCGCGCACTGGAAAACCGTGGTTCCGGGCGTCCAACGCCGGCGGTGGGGACGTCCGGTCGGAATGATGAGGGGCGATTTTAAACCGTACCGCGGCGAACACCAGCAGTCGTCGAACGAGGATCGCCGATGCGTCCTCGGTTCGACGGGCGGGCTCAGGTGAAGACGTCGAGCCGGCGCGACAGCACCGAGATGGTGCCGCGGGACTCGATCCGATCCTCGTCGTCCTCGGTCTCGAGATCCTCGACTCCAGTCGAGTCACCGGCTTCGCGCCCGCTCCTGCCGCGATCCTGGGGCGCCTGATCCGAGACCGAGACATTGCCCAGCAAGACGCCGTCCTGGGCGAGCGCCTCGCGCAACCTGGGCATGGCCGCCTCCAGCACCTCGCGTGCGATGGGATGCGCGGAGACGAACTGCACATGGGTCTTGTCGCCCTCCTGGACGAGGCGCACGTCCAGGGCGCCCAGACTGGGTGGATGCAGTTTGATCTCGGCCGTCTCGATCCCCTTGTCGACCGACCAGCGTACCTGTTCGGCCAGGCGCTGTTCACCGCCGGGTTGGAGCAGGCGGTTGAGATCCAGGGTCTGGAGACGCGCGCCGGTCGTCGTCTCGGATGCGACGGTCGGCGTCCGGAGCGTACCCGCTGGGGCCAAGTCGGTCGCTTCCTTGGATTCCAGAACGGTCTCCATGTCCAATGCCGCATCGAGCCGATGCTCGCCGCTCGCCGCCAGGCTCCGCAGCGTCTCACCCATGGACGGGGAAGCGGGATCGCCGGCCGCGTTCGAAGCCGGGGGGGCGGATATGGCGGTATTCGGCCAGATTCGAGCATCGTCGCTGCTCAGTTGACGAGCGAGCCAAGCGGGCAGGACCGAGGCCGATTCGGTTGGTTTCAGGGTATCGGGCACCTCGGGCTGCTCAGCGTCCTGAACGGCGGCCGGCGTGCTCTGACGCAGGAGTGCGCGCGTCAGCGTTTCCAGGTCGACAGGGGCTGAGGCTGGCGGACCAGCCAGCTCCGTTGTCGGAGTCGGCAGAATTCGGCCTGCTTCGCTCAGTCGCTCCAATATGACGGTGGGTAGAGCGGTGAGCCAGACAGGCACCTCCGATTCCTGCTCCGGCGCATCATCAGGCGATGCCTCGGTCCCCTCCCCATCTTCTTCGGAGACGGCCGATGCCTCGAAGCCGCGCATCAGACCGCCAAGACCGGTTGCGACAGACAGCCCATCGGCCGGCCACTCCTTCTGCCCCTGGACGAGCGCGAAAAACTCGGCCACCAGGGCTTCATCCCCGATGGATGCGACCTCGACCGGATCAGCCCCACGCTCGACCATGAGCGACTTGATCTGTTCTGCCAGCGATTGGACGAACTCGCCGACATCGGCCTGACCGAGAATCCCCGTCCCGTCCGAACCGCCCAAGAGCCGGACCCCGCTCTCGTCCAGGCCACCCAGGATCTGCGACAACAGGCCCGAGAGCCCGGTCGGCATGGTAGTCGTCTGCATCATCGCGATCACCCCTCGTCGGACGTCGAGAAACCGGCGTCTCGATCGGAATCGAAGGCCTTGCGGGTGGCCCACATATCCAACTCACGTTGTTGTCGACGCCCATCGGCGACGGCGTCGAACCGGCGGCGACGCTCGATGAGCTTTTCGAGTGAGCGACTCGCCTGATGGCGCTCCATCCAGGCCGAGCGCGCCTGATCGACCTGGCTCTGGGCGGCCGCCACGCGCAGATCCTGCTGCTGCAGCGCCTCGCGCAGCTGGTGGTGCATGAGCGAGAGCTGTTTCATCAGATGCGCGTCGTTCGGAACCGGCGCGTTGAGGTAGCTCGCCTGATATTCGACGAGCTGGGCGCGTTGCCGCTCGAACCGGTTGAGCTCGGCCAGACGCCCGGCGAGCGCCACGGCCGCCTCGTTCTCCTGGGCCTCGCGGATCTTCAACAGTCGCTGGAAACGCTTGACGCTCATGTCCCGGTCACTGGTGCATGGATACGGCTGGTCACTGACTCATCGGCAGGCCCAGCAGCTCGAACAATTGACGCCGCGAGTCCTCGAAGCTCGCCTTCTCCAGGCGGTTCTGGCCCAGATAGGCTTCCAGACGCGGATTCATGGCCACGGCCTCATCGAGCGCCGGGTCCGATCCCTTGCGATAGGCGCCGACAGCGATCAGATCGCGGTTGCGCGCATAGGTCGACATCAGATTGCGAAAGCGATAGGCCGCCTTCTGATGCTCGGGCGTGACCACGGCGCTCATGACGCGCGAGACCGAGGCGCCGACGTCGATGGCCGGATAGCGCCCGGTCTCGGCGATCTCGCGCGAGAGCACCACATGGCCGTCGAGGATCGCACGCGCCGAGTCGACGATGGGATCGTTCTGGTCGTCGCCCTCGGCGAGCACGGTATAGAAGGCGGTGATCGAGCCGCCGCCCCGGTCGCCGTTGCCCGCGCGCTCGACGAGCTGCGGCAGACGCGCGAACACCGAGGCCGAATAGCCCTTGGTCGCCGGCGGCTCGCCGATGGCCATGGCGATCTCGCGCGCGCCCTGAGCGAAGCGGGTCAGCGAATCCATCAGCAACAGCACGTTCAGCCCCCGGTCGCGGAAGGATTCGGCGATGGTGGTCGAGACCCAGGCGCCGTGCTGACGCAGCAGCGGCGACTGGTCGGCGGGCACGGCCACGACCACGGTTCGCTTGCGCGATTCCTCGTCGAGGATGTCGTAGATGAACTCGTTGACCTCGCGGCCACGCTCGCCGATGAGTCCGACCACGATGACATCGGCCGCCGTGTGGCGGGTCATCATGCCCAGCAGCACGCTCTTGCCCACGCCGCTACCGGCGAACAGCCCGATACGCTGACCGCGACCGACCGACAGCAGGCCGTTGAGCGCGCGAATCCCGACGTCGAGCGGCTCGGTGACGGGCACACGCCCGAGCGGATTGATCGGACGGCCCTCGATCGGCGCCATCTCGGCGGTGCGGATGGGGCCGCCGCCATCGAGCGGCTTGCCGAGCGCATCGACGACGCGACCGAGCAGAGCCGGACCGACCGGGATGCGCCGCGCCTGTTCCAGCGGTTCGATGCGCGCGCCCGGCGCCAGCCCTTCGAGCTTGCCCTCGGGCATCAGGAAGGTCCGCTCGCCCTGGAAGCCGACCACCTCGGCACCCAGACGAGTGCCATGAGCGGTATGGATCGCGGCCCGTCCGCCGACCGGCAGCCGGATACCCTCGGCCTCGAGCGTCATGCCGACCATGCGTGACAGTCGGCCCTCGGGCTGGGGCGCGGGGACGTCCTCGATGCGCCGGCGCGAGCGCGCCAGGCGATCGCGCAAACCATGCACGAGCTGCTGTGAGCCCTGCTGTTTCAGATCCTCGATGACGTCGCTCATGTCGGTGGCACCTCGGTTTCCGATTCAGGGACAAGCTCTGGCTCGGCGGCTGATTCAGGTTGGGACTCGGGTTCGCGCTCGGACTGAGGTTCGTGCTCGACGGCCGACGGCTCTGCTTCAGTCGCTGACTCCAGTTCAGGCTCAGGGTCGGCGGCAGACGCCGATTCGAACACGGGTTCGGACTCCGGCTCGGGTTCGGCCATCGGCTCCGGCTCATCGGCCGGCGACGACGGCGCGGGCGGCTCCAGCTCGCCCCAGATCGCCTCGATCCCCTGACGCAGCCGCGTCTCCAGGCCGGCATCGATACGACTCGGACCGCTGATCAGGATGCAGCCGCCCGGCTCGACCTCCAGGTCGGCGATCCAGATCGGTTGCTCGTCGTTGGACTCGGCATAGGCGGCCAGCAGTTCCTGGTCGCGCGGATTGACGTGAATCCGGATCTGGTGCTTGCGCGAGGGCAACTGCCGGAGCGCCTCGTGCAGGACACGCTGGATGAGCTCGGGACGGGTGGTCAGCTCGGCCATGACCACGCGCCGCGCCAGAGCCGACACCAGGGCCAGCAGCTCGGGTTCCAGGGCATCGGCCGACTCGGCCAGCGGATCGGCCAGGGCACGAGCGATCCCTTCGAGCGCGGCGACCGTCTCGCGCAGTGTCTGTTCCTCGGTCCGGCGCCATTCCTGCTCGCGCGCCTCACGCTCGGCGCGTTCGACTTCCGCCTCCTGATCGGCCTTCGCGCGCCCCTCGCGATACCCGGTCTCATAGCCCTCGCGATAACCGGCCTCGACACCCTCGCGCCTCGCCGCCTCCTGTAGGGCGGCGATCTCCTCGGGGGTGGGCGGCGGCCCCTCGGGTTCGGGGATCTCCACGGCATTCGGGTCGAAGTCGACATCGGGCGGCAGCCAGCGCCGGATGCCGGCGGCGAGACGCGGATCGGACGCCGGGATGAAGCGACTCACAGCATGGCCTCCCCACCCTTGCCGCCGAGCACGATCTCACCACTGTCGGCCAGACGCCGGGCGACGGCCAGGATCTCCTTCTGCGCGGCCTCGACATCGCTCACGCGCACCGGACCCTTGGTCTCCAGATCCTCGCGCAGCATCTCGGCGGCGCGCTTGGACATGTTCTTGAAGATCTTGTCCCTGAGCTCCTCCTCGGCGCCCTTGAGCGCCAGCACCAGCGACTCGGTCGTGACCTCGCGCAGCAGGGTCTGGATGCCGCGATCGTCGACGTCGACCAGGTTGGCGAAGACGAACATCAGCTCCTGGATGCGTTCGCTCAGATCCTCGTCGACCTGCCGGACACCCTCCATGATGGCCGATTCGCGCGTCCCCTCCATAAAGTTGAGGATGTTGGCCGCCGTCTGCACCCCGCCGATCATCGAGGACTTGGCGGTGTTCTTGCCCGAGAGCTGGCTCTCCAGGATCTCGTCGAGCTCCTGCAACGCCGCCGGCTGTACGCCGTCGAGCGTGGCGATGCGCAGGATGATATCGGACTGCATGCGCTCGGGCAGATGCGAGAGCGTCTCGGCCGACTGATCCGGGTCCAGATGCGAGAGCACGATGGCCACGATCTGCGGGTGCTCGTGACGGATCATTTCGGCGATAGCGCGCGGGTCGAGCCACTTGAGCGCCTCCAGACCCTTGGAATTACGCCCGATCAGGATGCGGTCGATGAGACCGGCGGCCTTCTCCTCGCCGAGCGCCGTGCGCAGCACACTGCGGACATAGTCGTCGGCACCGATGCCGAGCGCGGTCTGATCCTGGATCAGCTCGGAGAACTCCTTGAGCACGGCGTCGATGTCGCTGCGCGTGACCCGCTCCAGCGAGGCCATGGCGCCGCCGATCTTCTGGACCTCCTTCGGTCCCATGTGACGCAGCAGTTCGGCGGCGCATTCCTCGCCGAGGCTCATCATGAAGATGGCCACGCGCTCGGCCCCCGTTTTCTTATCCGTTGCCATCTTCAGCCAACCATTGTTTCATGACCTGGACCACCCGCTTGGGATCCTGGCGCACCATCTCGCGCACGGCCTCCAGGTCGAGTTGTTGACGGTCCGGTCCCTTCGGACCCATGAGGGCGGCGATACCCGAGGGTTCGTGTGTCAGCGAGACGATGTCCTCGCCCTCTTCGCCTTCCTCGCCTTCGATGCCGTCCGTCAGGGCGCGGGTCTCCTCGTCTTCCTCCGGCGTCTCAGGCTCGGGCGGCTTGGGCAGGATCTGATTGAGCGCCGGCTTGACGACGGTCAGCATCACGATCAGCGCCAGCAGCAGTCCGCCGACGATCTTGACCAGTTCCAGGAACCAGGGTTGCGTCCAGATCGGCTCGGCGTCCTCGTCGGACTCGGGCACGAAGGAGGCCGAGCGCACCTGCAACGAATCTCCGCGCGCCTCGTTGAAGCCGATGGCCTCGCGCACCAGCTCGCGCAGGGTCTCCATCTCGGCGTCCGAACGCGGGACACGGATCGGCTCGCCGGCCTCGTTGACCTGATCGATGTAGTCGACCACCACCGCCGCCGTGAGCCGGCGCACACCGCCGGGCGTCTCCTGGATGTGCGAGATGGTCCGGTCGACCTCATAGTTGCGCGTCGTCTGCTGACTGCGGCTGCTCGGCACCGTGGCATTGCCCTGGGCCGCCTGCTGTTGGCCGACCGCACCGCCGGCCGGAGGCTGATTGGTCAGGGCACCAGGGATGCCGCCGGCGAGCGGATCGGCGCCGATGCGCTCTTCCTCGTTCAACTGCTCGGAGCGGATCGCGGTCTTGTCCGGATCATAGGACTCCTGGGTGCGCTCGACACGCGAGAAATCCAGGTCGGCCGACACCTGGACCCGCACCCGATCGCGCCCGACGATGGGCATCAGCAGCGACTGGACGCGGTCGACATAGCGCGACTCGACCCGATGGGTGTATTCCAGATGGTCGAGACTGAGCCGGCTGCTCTTGTCCTCGCCATCCGAGGTCAGGAGCCGCCCGCTCTGATCGACCACGGTCACGCGATCGGGCGTGAGTTCGGGCACGCTGGAGGAGACCAGATGCACGATGGCGCCGACCTGGGTGTCGGTCAAGCCCCGGCTGCCCTTCAGATGCACGACGACCGAGGCGCTCGGCGGCACGCGCTCGCGCACGAACACCGAGCGCTCGGCCTTGGCGATGTGCACGCGCGCCTTCTCGACCGGCTCCAGGGCGGCGATGGAACGCCCCAGCTCGCCCTCGAGCGCGCGCTGGAAACGCGCGCCCTCGATCAGACGGCTGGTGCCGAAGCCCGAGTCCTGCTGCAACAGCTCGAAGCCGATATCCGCCGACTTCGGCAACCCCTGACCGGCCAGTTGCAGCCGCGTCTCGGCGACGCGCTGCTGCGGGATCTCGATGCGTCCGGAGCCGTTGTCGACCCGATAGGGCACGCCGAGCTTGGTCAGTGCCTCCATCACCTCGGAGGCCTCGGCGCTCTCGAGCTGGCTGAACAGCGGCACATAGGTCGGCTTGAGCGCCCAGAACAGGATGGCCACCACGGCCACCAGTCCGCCGGCGAGCATACCGATGAGCGCGATCTGACGCCCGACCGACATCTCCCGGAAACTCTGGAAACCGAGCGCCAGACGTCCGCCCAGCGTATTCGGATCCGCGGCCGGGGGCTGATCCTGGGACGGGTTCTCGGTGATGGCGGTATCGATGGCGGCCATGTGGGGTTAACTCGGAGGCGTCCGGCCTAGACCTGCATGCTCATGACTTCCTGATAGGCCGACAGCAACCGGTTGCGCACCTGGTTGGTGGCCTCGAAGGCGATGCTCGACCGGTTCATGGCCACCATGACCTGGGGCAGACTGACGTTGTTGTCACCCAGCTCGAAGCGCGTCTGCATGGATGTCGACTCCTGCTGGATCTCGTTGACGTCGCGAATGGCATCGCGCAGTTTGGCGGCGAAGTCGTCATCCGTGCCTCGTGCCTCCCTGGCCTCGGCGACCGGCGCCGTATTCTCGACGCGACCCGACTGGGCGAGCGCACGCATCTGCGCCAGCACATTCTGGATCTGCATCTCGCCGCTCATGACTCTGGAATCTCCTGGCTCGTGCCTCGTGGGTTCGAGGCCCGTCCCCGCGCAGTCCCGAGTCGAGCGCTCGGTGGGGGACGGCCGTCATCGGATGCACTTGAACCAGCAAATTCGATGCCGACTTCCAACCGCCCAGACGCGACCGGAAGCGACGTCTTTTTGACGCACGAGCGGCATGGAGGGCGTTCAGGGGTGTCTCACAGGTCCGCGGATTCGTCGCGCGCGTCACGCTCCAGCCCGAACTTGCGCATCCGCTCGACGAGCGTCGTACGACGCATCCCGAGCCGGCGCGCGGCACGGGCGACGACGAAGCCGTTCTGTTCGAGCGCGGTCCGGATCATACGCCGCTCCAGATCGTTGAGATACTCGCGCATCTCGGTGCCCTCGGGCGGCAGCAGATCCTCGCCGAGTCCCGGCGGCCCGCCGACCGGGGGCGGCCCGGACTCACCGAACCCGGCCGGCACCATCTCCAGCCCCTCGGGTCGGAAGCGGCCGGGCAACTGCGCCAGATCGACGAGCTGATCCGGATACATGATCGAGAGCTGTTCGAGCAGGTTGGCCAGCTCGCGCACGTTGCCCGGCCAGGGCTGCCGGCTCAGATGGGCCAGCACGCCCGGCGTGAGTCGGGCCGGCTCGCCGCCCTGCTCGCGCAGACGCGCTTCCAGCGTCGTGATCAGCAGCGGGATGTCGCTCTGGCGCTCGCGCAGCGAGGGCAGCTCGATCGGAAAGACGTTGAGCCGGAAGAACAGATCCTGGCGGAAGAGTCCGGCCTCGACCGCGTCCTCCAGGTTGCGATGGGTGGCCGAGATGATGCGTGCGTTGGCCTGGATGGGCTTGTTGGAGCCGACCCGCTCGAAGGTGCGCTCCTGGAGCACGCGCAGCAGCTTGACCTGCATCGGCAACGGCATGTCGCCGATCTCGTCGAGGAAGAGCACGCCGTCGCCGGCCAGTTCGAAACGTCCGGCGCGCGCGGTGAAGGCGCCGGTGAAGGCGCCCTTCTCGTGGCCGAAGAGTTCGCTCTCGAGCAGGTCGCCCGGAATGGCCCCGCAGTTGACCGCCACGAAGGGCTTGTCGGCGCGGCTGGAGGCGGCATGGACGGCGCGCGCGACCACCTCCTTGCCGGCGCCCGTCTCGCCGAGGATGAGCACGGTCGCGTCGGTACGGGCCACCTGCGCGATCAGACGCTTGACGTTCAGCATCCGCGGATGGCGACCGACCAGATCGATCCCGGACGGCGGCTCGGGCTCGGATTCGAGCTGGAGGCGTTGCAGCACCTGGATCACCAGACCGGGCGTCAGCGGCGGGGCGACGACATAGGCGCGCCCGTCGAGCCGGACCGAGCCGCCGTCGAGCGGCTGAAAGACGAGCGGCGGACGCTCGGACGACGGCAGTCGCGCGAGCACCCGCTCGACGCCGGCCGCCGTGTCACAGACCCAGAGTGCCGCCAGATCCGCGCTCCCGGACGCCTCGAGGCTCACCAGGTCACGTACCTCGCATCCCAGGAACTCCAGGACATGCCGCGTGGCGAGACGCGCGGACTCATCGCCATACAGACCGATTCTCATCACCGAGCGCGTTCCTCTCTCTCCCCCGAGCCGGGCGCCGCACGGACGGTCGATACGGGCGCCGGCCATCGATTGCCATGATCCTCTCGGCCCTTGGCCCCGAGAATCGAGTGGTCGCGATCCTACCGGCTCCAGGGACGGCATAAAAGTCATTCAGCAAGGCTTGGCCCAGTCTTGTAAGATGTTGTGATCGACATATTGCCCGAGTTGAGACCATGCTCGCGAGTATCCAGAACTATTACGAACGCCTGGTCCTGGAGTCCATCCGGGAGAAACTCTCGGGGCGGGACGAGGAATACGACGCCGACTTCGTGGCCGACCTCGCCTGCCTGGCGCTCAATGCGCTGCCGGCCCGCTATGTGCGCCATACGGTGGATCTCTGGTCCCATCTGGGGGACGGCGACCGCGCGACCCTGTCTCAGGAGGTCGACGACGCCGTCGAGGCCGCGCTCGTGGTGATGCACCGCCGCCGCGAGTTACGCCGCACCGAGGCGGCCGAACAGGAGCCGGGCAAGATGCGCCTGCCCTGGACCTAACCGGGCGTCTGCGAGACGAGGCGCTCCAGGGCCGTCTCGGCGAGCGCCGACAGGTGCAGGAACCCCTGATAGGCGCGCGCATCGAGCGCGCAGTCGGTCGATCGACGGTCGGCATAGACCAGACCGACCGGCCGACCGCCGATCCACACCGAGCGTGCCATGAACGCCTCCACGCGCGTCAAGGTCTTGACGTCCTTGGGCACCTGGTCGCTCAGCTCGGTCCGGTTGCTCGCGTTCAGCCATAGGGCACCTGGAGCGGTCATCAGGCGCTCGAAGAGTCCGCCCCGATCGAGCGACAGACTGAAACGGTTGAAGCCCGGCTCGAAATCCGTGCCGACGAGCTGTTCGGCCGTCAGGGTCCGCCGATCCGCATCCAAGGCGGCATAGACGACCCGGTTCAGCCCCAGACCGCGATGCAGTCCATGCAGCCAGTCCAGGACCAGCGTCTCGCGATCCTCGATCCGACCAGTCAAGGCCGCCGCGACCCGCTCCAGTTCATCGGTGCGCGGTGCCAGACAGAACAGGGCCGCACGCCGACGGTCGAGCCAGGACGAATCATCCGCCGCTGAAGCACGTGGCATCGTCTCCAGCGGCTTCAGACCGTACAGCACAGCGCGCTCGTTGAACCGGTCCAGCACCCGATCGAGGCGATCGCACAGGGTCGCCGGGTCGCATTCAAGCAATTCCGAGACCAGTCTGAGATCCCCGCCCTGCCCCGGATGACGCCAACCGGCAAAGGCATGGCGCGCGATCTGGGTCGCCAGCATCACGTACAGCGGGCGCGGATGACGCGCATTGCGCCCGCGCATCGACTCGCGCGCCATCTCCGGCAGGTTCCAGGCACAGGCCAGCCCGTAGCCCAGCGCCTCCAGACTCGTGCTGAGCGTCACGTATTCGGCCTCGTGCGGCAGCACGTCCGGGTGCTCCTCCATCATCTCCAGATAGCGGTTGATCCGGGCGTCGCCGCGCGCCAGCAGATACAGCTCGCCGAGATTGTTGAGCAGGGCGGCGAGCGCGATCTCGGCCGGCACCCGATCGCGTTCGAGTTCGGCCCAGTCCAGCGCCAGCCGCGCCGCGAGCAAGGCCCGGCCACAGCCGCGCCTGTAGTGTTCGAGCCGCCGGGCGTCGAGCACGTCCTCGGCCAGGGGGGCCTGACGTTCGAGCTCGGCCAGCGTCCGCAGTCCGAGCATGTGGATGGCGTCCTCCAGCCCCACGATCTCGCGGCGGAAATAGCGATGCTCGACCGCGTTGGCCCGTTGCAGGACGCGCAGCGCCAGTCCGGGATCGCTCATCACCACCAGGGTGATGCGCCCGAGCGGTGCGTCCTCCTCGGCCAGCACCCGCGCCAGTTCGCGGCGCGTGCGTGCCTGGACCGGCAGCGTATCGAGCCGGGCCGTTGCGATCACCTCGTCCAACCACATCGATCCCATCGCGTCTCGCATCCCCAAGCTGGAACCTAGGCGCCATCGGATTGGTTGGCGCCGCTCGACGGATGCTATATTAGCGGGCACGCGAAAGGCGCGTCATGCGCCATGACTCCAGACATGCGCCAGTTGCTCGGATAGCCGCTCCCCGTGAACTTCATCCTGGGTTCGATCATCGTCTTCCTCTCCGTGCTCGGTGGCTTTGCCGCCGGCGGCGGCCATATCGAGGCGCTGTGGCAGCCCTTCGAACTGGTGATCATCCTGGGCGCGGCCGGCGGCGGTTTCGTCATCGCCAATCCGATGAGCGTGGTGCTCAAGTCGCTCAAGTCGATACCGGCCCTGTTCGCCGGCTCGAAGTACAAGAAGACCCATTACATGGACGCGCTCGGCTTCATGTACGAGCTCTTCAACAAGGCGCGCAAGGAAGGACTCATGGGCATCGAGGCCGACATCGAGGAACCCGGGAGCAGCGCGCTGTTCCAGAAATATCCGCTCATCCTCAAGGACCGTCACGCCACAGAGTTCATCTCCGATTACATGCGGCTGGTGGTCAGCGGCAACATGAATCCCTTCGAGCTCGAGAACCTGATGGACATCGAGATCGACACCCACCATCACGCCGCCGCCGAGGCGTCGCACGCCGTGCAGCAGGTGGCCGATGGTCTGCCCGCCTTCGGTATCGTCGCCGCCGTGCTGGGGATCGTGCACACCATGGCCGCGCTCGGCGGCCCCATGAGCGAGATCGGCGGACTGGTGGCCGCCGCCCTGGTCGGAACCTTCAGCGGCATCCTGTTTTCCTATGGCTTCGTCGGCCCCATCGCCAGTTATCTGGGGCGAATGGCCGACGAGGAGACCCGCTATCTGTCCTGTCTCAAGGCCTGCATCCTGGCCACGGTGCAGGGGTACAGCCCCCAGGTCGCGGTCGAGTTCGGTCGCAAGACCATGCCGCCGGAACTGCGTCCAAACTTCCAGGAGTTCGAGCAGCATCTGCGCGGAACCAAGTAGCGCGGGAGGCGCGAAGCGTCCATGGCGATCAACGAGTCCAAACAGCCCATCATCGTCAAGAAGATCGTCAAGAAGGGCGGGCATCACGGCGGGGCCTGGAAGATCGCCTTCGCCGACTTCGCGACCGCCATGATGGCCTTCTTCATGCTGCTGTGGATCCTGGGCGCCACGACCGAGGAGCAGAAGGCGGCGATCTCGGACTATTTCAACAATCCCTCGGTCTTCATGGGCATCGCGACCTCGCCCTCGCAGGCCATGGGCGAGGGCACAGGCTCCAAGCCCTCGCTCATCGACTTCGAGGGCGCGATCGACATGGGGCCGCTCCAGGATCCCATGCTCGATCCCGAACAGATCGCGGCCCTGGCCGACGAGCAGGACGCCGCACGCCTGGCCTCACTCAAGGAGATCCTGGAGCACAAGCTGGATCAGAGCAGTACGCTGGCGCCCTACAAGGATCAGCTCCTGATCGACATCGTGCCCGAGGGGTTGCGCATCCAGATCGTCGACAAGGAGCACAGGCCCATGTTCGATCTCGGCAGCGCCAAGCTCAAGAACTATACCTCCGACATCCTGCGCGAGCTGGGCGCGCTGATCAATCAGGTGCCCAACCGCATCAGTCTCACCGGACACACGGATGCGCGCCCGCTGGGAGATCCTTCCTACAGCAACTGGGAGCTGTCCACCGAGCGGGCGAACGCGGCACGCCGCGCGCTGGTGGCCGGCGGGATGCGTGCGGAGAAGGTCGGGCGCGTGGTCGGTTTCGCCTCGACCGTGCCCTTCGACAAGAGCGATCCGAACAACCCGATCAATCGTCGGATCAGTCTCATCGTGCTGACCCGCGAGGCCGACGAGGCCATGCATGAGGAGCGTGCGCTACTCGAATCCGGCCGTGAACCGGCGCCGCCGCGTCCTCCAGGTGTGCCGGCGCCTCCTGCGCCGTCCATCGATTGACGCCGCTGAAAGTTCTCCAGCCCGGTTAATTCAATTCCCTGTCAAGTCCCCGGAGATTGTAGACACGCTTTTTGAAGCGTTCGGGGCGTTTCTCGCGCCGGTCCTTGAGTGCCTGGATCGGGGCGATGTGGCCGAGGGCTTTCTGCGGAAGGTGTTGGTTATAGACCTGAACGTAGCGCTCGATGGTCCGGGCCAAAGACTCGGCGGAGTCGAAGCGGGTGGTGGTCAAGACCTCTGAAAGGCGCCCGTTGAAGCGCTCGATCATGCCGTTGGTCTGGGGGGTGCGCGGCTGAATAAGGCGATGCTCAATGGTGTTGGCCGAGCAGACCTGATCGAAGCGATGGCGCCCGGTGGGTTCGCGTTCCCCCGTGGCACCGAAGCGGTCGGTGAATTCTTTACCGTTATCGGTCAAGACCTTGGTGATGTTGAACGGGGCCTTGGCGATGAGCCGCTCCAGGAAGCCGGCGGCGTTCCGGGCGGTTTTCTCGGGCAGGATCTCGACATAGACCCGGCGCGTGGCCCGATCGATCGCGGCAAAGAGGGACTGAGCGCGGTCCTCATCCGGCATTCGCGGCAGGTACTTCACGTCGACATGGACAAAGCCCGGTTCGTAGTCCTTGAAACACTTGACCGGGCGGGCGTCCGGATCGATGGGCCGGGGCCGGAGGGCCTGGAGGTTGGAGACGCCATGACGGCGCAGACAGCGATCCAGGCCCGAGCGCGAGACAGTGGTGCTGATAAACTCGTGGGTGACGGCCAGCAGGTCATCAAGCGGCAACAGGAGCGTTTTACGCAACTCGACCACGACCGCCTCCTGCGCCGGCGTCAGGCGCGTGTGGAGACGGTGCGAGGCGTCCTCGGTGCCGGAGCGCCGACGCCACTTCAACACCGTCTGACGGCTCCGCCCATAGCGCTCGGCCGGCTCGCGGGTCGAGCGCGTCGAGGACTGGCGTTCACGACGGATGGCCGGTGTCGTGCGGGCGTTTTTGTGCAGACGGATGACCATGGCAACGAAACCTTCGCGTGTTCATTCTGGACGCGCTGGGCCGTGCTCAAACTCCGCGACAAGTCGCTGGAGCACCTCGCGGGCAAGGAACAAAGGATAACTCCTGCGCGGCACATAATCACACGGGACGCAACACGGGGATTGATCCCATCGGCTTGATACTGATCTTCCTTCTCCTTGATCTCATGTGCCACCAGCTCACGTTGGGCTTCGTTACCGCTGCTGAGCGCCTGCCGTACCTTCTCGGCCAGCCGGTTTTGCAGATAGTCGTCGATTTCGCCCGCGCGGGCGTTGAGGATGCGGTAGATACCGAAGTCGAGTTCCGGGCGGTCGATCTGGAAGATCTCACGCAGCTTGGCGACGAGTTCCTGAAATTTTGGGTTCTGTTAAGTTGGTCATGGCCTGCGACTGGGTGCATCGGGTGTAAGATTGACTATGACTGGCCATTCTAGCTAAAACACCTCGTTTGAAGCCTGCCATCGATTCGGAGAACTTATCGGCCGCACGCATCTTGACCACTTCCCGCGATCCCTGTAACGTCAACCTCTTTTTCAATTTCTAGTCTTCTCTCTCCCGGAATCCTCAAGCCCGTCGGCGTTCCACGCCCGGCGCGCGGGTGGCGTTCCGGCGAGCGGGCCGAAGCGGAGGTCGCTCAAGGTGTCACAGACTGATGCGCAACCAGAGGGGGCGGGGCCGGAACTGAGCGGGGCGGAGATCGTCATCCAGGCGCTGGTCGACGAAGGCGTCGAGCTGGTCTTCGGCTACCCCGGCGGGGCGGTACTGCATATCTACGATGCCCTGTTCAAACAGGGCTCGCTCAAGCACATCCTGGTGCGCCACGAGCAGGCGGCGGCCCATGCGGCCGACGGCTATGCGCGCGCCACCGGTAAGTGCGGCGTCTGCCTCGTCACCTCGGGGCCGGGCGCGACCAACGCCGTCACCGGCATCGCCACCGCCTACATGGACTCGATCCCGATGGTGGTGCTGACCGGCCAGGTGCCCACGCCCTTCATCGGCAGCGATGCCTTCCAGGAGGTCGACACGGTCGGCATCACCCGTCCGTGCGTCAAGCACAACTTCCTGGTCAAGGACGTGCGCGATCTGGCCCTGACCATCCGCAAGGCGTTCCATATCGCGACCACGGGGCGTCCGGGGCCGGTCGTGGTCGACATCCCCAAGGACGTCACCGACCCCAACATCCGGATCCCTTACGTCTACCCGCGCGAGATCAAGCTGCGCTCCTACAACCCGGTGGAGAAGGGCCATCTGGGCCAGATCCGCAAGGCCGTCGATCTGATGCTCGCGGCCAAGCGCCCGGTGTTCTATACCGGCGGCGGCGTGGTGCTCGGCGACGGCTCGGCGCAACTGACGGAACTGGTGAAGGCGACCGGTTTCCCGATCACCAGCACCCTGATGGGCCTGGGCGCCTTCCCCATGACCGACCCGCAGTTCCTCGGCATGTTGGGGATGCACGGCACCTATGAAGCCAACATGGCGATGCACGAGACCGACGTGCTGATCGCCGTCGGCGCGCGTTTCGACGACCGCGTCACCGGCAAGATCGAGCATTTCTGCCCGCACGCCCGGATCATCCACATCGACGTCGACCCGTCTTCGATCGCCAAGAACGTCAAGGTCGATGTGCCGATCGTCGGTCAGGTCGCGAGCGTGCTCGCCGACATGCTCAGACTCTATCGCGAGCAGCAGCCGAAGTCGCCCGCCGGCGCGCTCGACGACTGGTGGGCCAAGATCGGCGAGTGGCGTGCGCTCGATTGCCTCAAGTATCCGGCCAACACCGAGGCCATCAAGCCGCAGTTCGCCGTCGAGACGCTCTACAAGGTCACCAACGGCGAACTCTATCTGGCCTCCGACGTCGGCCAGCACCAGATGTTCGCCGCCCAGTTCTATCAATTCGATAAACCGCGACGCTGGATCAACTCGGGCGGACTCGGCACCATGGGCTATGGTCTGCCGGCGGCGATCGGCGCCCAACTGGCCCATCCCGAGGCGCAGGTGGCCTGTATCTCGGGCGATGCCAGCATCCTGATGTGCATCCAGGAGCTGGCGACCTGCCAGCAATACCGGCTGCCGATCAAGGTGGTGCTGCTCAACAACGGCTACATGGGCATGGTGCGCCAGTGGCAGGAGCTGTTCTACGAGAGCCGCTACTCGCACTCCTATGTCGACGCGCTGCCCGACTTCGTCAAGCTCGCCGAGAGCTTCGGCCATGTCGGGATGCGGATCGAACGGCCCGAGCACCTGGAAGACGCCATGCGTGAAGCCTTCGCCATGCGTGACCGCTTCGTCTTCATGGATGTGATCGTCGACCCGACCGAGAACGTCTATCCCATGATCGCCGCCGGCAAGGGCCATCACGAGATGCAGCTCTCGCCGAGCCACTCCGACCGCGAACTGGCCTGATTTGTAGGAACCGGATATGAGACACATCATCGCCGTGCTGCTGGAGAACGAGGCCGGAGCGCTCTCGCGCGTCGCCGGACTGTTCTCGGCCCGTGGCTACAACATCGAATCGCTCACGGTCGCCCCCACCGACGACCCCACGCTCTCGCGCATGACGCTGGTGACGACCGGCAACGACGAGATCGTCGAGCAGATCAAGAAGCAGTTGAACAAGCTCATCGACACCGTCAAGCTCGTCGACCTCTCCGAGGGCGATCACATCGAGCGCGAGATGCTGATGGTCAAGGTGCGCGCCGAGCGTCCCGACCGCGAGGAACTCAAGCGGCTGACGGACATCTTCCGCGCCAAGATCATCGACGTGACCGACGTGAGCTATGTCATCGAACTGACCGGCGCCTCGCGTAAACTCGACGCCTTCATCGATGCGCTGCCCGAGGGACTGATCATCGAGGTCGTCCGCTCCGGTCCCACCGGCATCGCCCGCGGCGCCAAGGGTTTGACCCTCTAAACCCCGTTTCGAACCGATGTTCGAACCCGATCCATCCAAGACTAGGATTCATCGCATGACCATCAACGTGTATTACGACAAAGACGCCGACCTGTCGCTGATCCAAGGGAAGAAAGTGACCATCGTCGGCTATGGCTCGCAGGGCCATGCCCACGCCAACAACCTCAAGGACTCCGGCGTCTCCGTCACCGTGGCGCTGCGTCCGGGTTCGGCCTCGGCGGCCAAGGCCACCAACGCCGGTCTGGCCGTCAAGCCGATCGCTGAAGCCGTGGCCGACGCCGACGTGGTCATGATCCTGGCCCCCGACGAACATCAGGCGGCGCTCTATCGCGATGAGATCGCGCCTAACATCAAGCAGGGCGCGGCCCTGGCCTTCGCCCACGGCTTCAACGTCCACTTCGGCCAGATCGTGCCGCGTGAGGATCTGGACGTCATCATGATCGCGCCCAAGGGTCCGGGCCATCTGGTGCGCTCGACCTACACCCAGGGCGGCGGCGTGCCCTCGCTGATCGCGGTCCATCAGGACGCCACCGGCAACGCGCGCGACATCGCTATGGCCTATGCCTCGGCCAACGGCGGCGGTCGTGCCGGCATCATCGAGACCACCTTCCGCGAGGAGTGCGAGACCGACCTGTTCGGTGAGCAGGTGGTGCTGTGCGGCGGTCTGACCTCGCTGATCCAGGCCGGTTTCGAGACCCTGGTCGAGGCCGGTTACGCGCCCGAGATGGCCTACTTCGAGTGTCTGCACGAAGTGAAGCTGATCGTCGACCTCATCTACGAGGGCGGCATCGCCAACATGCGCTACTCGATCTCCAACACCGCCGAGTACGGTGATCTGACCCGCGGCCCGCGCATCATCACCGACGAGACCAAGGCCGAGATGAAGCGCATCCTGCGCGAGATCCAGACCGGTCAGTTCGCCAAGGAGTTCATCCTGGAGAACCAGGCCGGCGCAGCTTCGATGAAGGCCATGCGTCGTCTCGGCGCCGAGCATCAGATCGAGGAGGTCGGCGAGCGTCTGCGTGAGATGATGCCCTGGATCCGCGAGAAGAAGCTGGTCGACAAGACCCGCAACTGATCCTTGATCCATCCGGTGACGAAGCTTCGGCTTCGTCACCGGCATCCAAAGCGTGTCAGACGCCCTCTTTATTGGCCAGTTGTGCGAAGTTAGCACGTAAGCTAACATTTTCGGCATGAACTGGACTGTCAGTTATTTCAATGAGCACGTGCAGCGTGAGATCAGCGAGTGGCCGGTCGGCATTTATGCCGACTTTTTTGCGACTCGTCTTTTTGATGGAGGAGCACGGTGCCGATCTGCGGCTACCGCACTCCCGCGCCTTGGGGCATGGACTCTTCGAGCTGCGCTGCAAAGGCGAGGAAGGCATTGGCCGCGCGTTCTACTGCACGATGGTCGAACGCCGGATCGTCATCCTGCACAGCTTCATAAAGAAAACGCAGGAAACGCCTCCCCGTGAACTGAAGACGGCCCGCAAACGACTGAAGGAGGTCCGTAATGGAGACCGAACAATTCAAGCCGGTGCGCCTCGATGCTAAGGCAGAACTTGCCCGCGCCATGCAGCGGCCCGAGTTCAAGGCGGCTTGGGATGGGCTGGAAGAAGAGTACTCCGCTCTCAACGAACTGCTTCGAGCACGCAAGCAGGCCGGCCTGACTCAAGAGGAAGTCGCGGCCCGCATGGGTACGACCAAAAGCGCCGTCTCCCGTCTGGAAGCCTCGATCCGCAGCGAAAACCACTCGCCCTCGTTCGCAACGCTGCGCAAATACGCGCATGCCTGCGGCAAACAGCTCGTCATCAAGCTGGTCTGAGCGATGTCGACGGAAGATTCCCCCCGCTCCGGTTTCGACTGGCCGGTGCGTGTCTATTACGAAGACACGGACGCCGGCGGCGTCGTCTTCTATGCCAACTATCTGCGCTTCATGGAGCGTGGCCGTACCGAATGGCTGCGCGCGCTCGGCTTCGAGCAGGACCAGTTGCGCGCGGAACAGGGCGTCGTCTTCGCGGTCACAGCGGTCGATCTCAAGTATCTGACCCCGGCGCGCTTCAATGAGCTGCTGACGGTGCGTTCCAGTCTCACCCACAAGGGCGGCGCCAGCCTGGAGTTCGAGCAAAATATCCTGCGCGTCACCGATCAGGCCGTCTGCTGTCGCGGTTCGGTCAAGGTGGCTTGTATCGATGCGGCGACCCTGCGTCCGCGCCGTCTGCCGGACCGGCTGGCGGCGGCGATCTGAGTAAAAAATCCCATGACATCCGATCTGTCCCTCTTCGCTCTGATCCTCAATGCCAGCCTGGTGGTGCAACTGGTGCTGCTGGTGCTGGTGGTCGCTTCGGTCATCTCCTGGACCATGATCCTGGACCGTGCCCGCGTCCTCGGGCGCGCGCGCAAGCTGGCCGACCGCTTCGAGGAGCGCTTCTGGTCCGGCGGCGATCTGGGGGCGCTCTACAAGGAGCTGAGTCAGGACGAGAAGGGCGGTCAGGGGCTGGCGGTGATCTTTCGCGCCGGTTTCAAGGAGTTCGTGCGGCTGCGCAAGGTCGAGGACACCGATATGCCGTCAGTGCTGCAAGGGGCCGAGCGCTCGATGCGCGTGGCCCTGAGCCGCGAGATGGACCGTCTCGAAACCAATCTGGCCTTCCTGGCCACCGTCGGTTCGACCAGTCCCTATATCGGGCTGTTCGGTACCGTCTGGGGCATCATGCAGTCCTTCCATGCACTCGGCAACGTCGAGCAGGCGACCCTGGCGCTGGTCGCGCCCGGCATCTCGGAGGCGCTGGTCGCCACCGCCATCGGATTGTTCGCCGCCATTCCGGCGGTCATCGCCTACAACCGTTACTCCAATCAGGTCGAGCGGCTCAACAACCGCTACGAGGAGTTCGCCGAGGAGTTCGCGACCCTGCTCCAGCGCCAGGGGCGCGGCTGAGCGGGGCAGGGGGCTTCGACACATGGTCAAGCACAGTCGCCGCCGCACCCGCCGTCGTCTCATGGCCGAGATCAACGTCGTGCCCTATATCGACGTGATGCTGGTGCTGCTGGTCATCTTCATGGTCACGGCGCCGCTCATCACCAGCGGGGTCAAGGTCAGTCTGCCTCAGGTCAAGACCGGCGCCATCACCGGACCGGCCACGGAGTCGGTCGTCATCACCGTCGATCAGTTCGGCGACTATTACATCGACGTCGGCGCCGAGAAGCATCAGCCGGCGAGCGATCAGATCCTCTATGACCGTCTGCGGGTGGTGCTCGAATACCAGCCCGACACGCCGATCCTGGTGCGGGGCGACAACAGCGTCGACTATGGGCGCGTGGTGCGTGCCATGGCCATCGCCCAGAAGGCCGGCGCGCCCGAGGTCGGTCTGATCACCGTGCCGCCGGAGCGCCGCGAGCCCTGACCATGTGGGAGATCCTGCGCGTCAATCCGCGCGCCTTCTACTGGTCGCTCGGACTGCATCTGTTCTTTGCGCTGCTGTTCTTCGTCGGGATCGATGTCCTGAAGCCCAAGCCGGACATCGGCTCCAAGGCGCGTGTTGTCCAGGCGAGTCTGGTCTCGGATCGGGCGCTGGAGGCGCTGGTGTCCGATCTGGAGACCGGCACGGCTGGATCTCCGATGGGTTCGACGCCGCAGACGGACACTGGGGTCGAGACGCCGGTTCCGGATCTGCCCGAGCCTGAGTTACCTGCATCCGATTCTACCGAGGCCGAACGTCCCACTCGGTCTGAGCCATCCGAGCCGCAACCACCCGAACCCGATCCGGCCGAGCTGGAGGCCCAGCGTCTCGCCGCTGAGGAAGAGGCTCGTCGCGCGGCTGAGCTGGCCGCCCAGCGCGAGGCACAGGAAGCCGCTCGACGCGAGGCCGAGGACGCGGCCCGGCGCGAAGCCCTGGAGCGCGAGGCGCAGCGTCAGGCCGAACTGGAAGCCCAGCGTCTCGCCGAAGAGCAGGCTCAGGCACGCCGCCGCGCCGAGCAGGAAGCCGAGGTCCGCGCGCGTGCCGAGGAAGAAGCGCGTCGTCTGGCCGAACTTGAACGCCAACGGGCGGAAGAGGAACGTCTGGCCCGAGAAGCGCGCGAGCGTGCCGAGCAGGAGGCACGGCGCATGGAGGCCGAACGCGAACGTCTGCGCCAGGAAGCCGAGCGACTGGCCGCCGAGGAAGCGGCGCGGTTGGAAGCGGAACTGGAACGCGAACGTCGACAGCAGCTCGCCGAGGAAGCGGAGCGGCTGGCGCAGGAGGAAGAACGTCGTCTGGCCGAAGATATGTTGCAGCTGCAACTGGCTGAAGAAGAGTCTCCGGTCAGCTATGATCGTGCGAACCAAGGAATCACCGAAGCCACTAAAGCGTATGGCGAAAGGATTGGCTTGCATGTCGAACAATACTGGATAAGGCCCACTGAATTAAATCAGGATGTGTCCTCTGAGGCTCTCGTTCTTGTACGCCTTACTCAAAGCGGAGATGTCATAGAGGCACGGATTATTCAAAGCAATGGAAGCGCGCTTTTCGAGCAATCAGTGCTAGCAGCTGTAAATAAGGCCAGTCCTCTTCCTGTGCCGGATGGTCCAGAGTTCGAAAATTTTCGACAATTCCGATTTAATTTCAGGCCCAGGAGATAAAGCGTGATGATTTCAGGCAAGCGTCGATGGATGAAGTTTTTCCTCGTCATTTGTTTACTTCCGATTTACTCCGCTTCCGCCCAACTGACGATTGAGATTACAGGCGGAGTCGAGGCCGCCCAGCCCATCGCCATCGTCCCCTTCGGCGCCGCTGAGGGCGGAATCCCGCCGGTCGACATGGCCGCCATCATCGGCGCCGATCTCGCCCGTACCGGGCACTTCCGACCGATGCCGACCCGCGACATGCTCGACATGCCGACCACGCGCGAGGAAGTCGACTTCCGGGACTGGAGCCTGCTCGGCATGAACAACCTGGTCATCGGCCGGATCGAACCGGACCCCACGGGCTATCGGGTCAGCTTCAGCCTGTTCGACGTCTTTCGCGGCACCGAGCTGGCCGGCTCCAGTCTGGTCAGCACCAAGTCCGGGATGCGCCAGACCGCGCACCGCATCGCCGACGACATCTATGAAAAGCTCACCGGCCAGCCGGGCGTGGCCGCGACCCGCATCGCCTATATCACCTCCACCGGCAGTGGCGACAACCTGACCGTGACCCTGCGCGTGGCCGATGCCGACGGCTACAATCCGCAGACCATCGTCTCCTCGGCCGAACCGCTCATGTCGCCCGCCTGGTCGCCGGACGGCCGGCGGCTCGCCTATGTCTCGTTCGAGAACAAGCGCGCAGCCATCTATATCCAGGAACTCAGCTCAGGGCGGCGCGAGCTGGTCGCCGGCCATCCGGGCATCAACGGCTCGCCGGCCTTCTCGCCCGACGGCACGCGCCTGGCGATGACGCTCTCCAAGGACGGCAATCCCGACATCTACAGTCTCAATCTGCTCAGCCGCGAACTCACCCGGCTCACCGATCACTACGCGATCGACACCGAGCCGTCCTGGTCGCCCGACGGCCAGTCGATCATCTTCACCTCGGATCGGGGCGGCAGTCCGCAGATCTATCGCATGGCCGCCACGGGCGGTGCGGCCGAGCGCATCAGCCGCGAAGGCAACTACAATGGACGGGCGTCCTATGCGCCGGACGGACGCTCGATCGTCATGGTCACGCGCGTCAACGGCGCCTTTCGGATCGGGGTGCTGGATCCGGCGCGCGGCGTGACGCGCCTGCTCAGTCGCGGTGATCTGGATGAGTCGCCGAGTTTCGCGCCCAACGGCGCCATGGTCATCTATGCCGCCATCCACGGCGGTCGCGGTGTGCTGGAGACCGCCTCGGTCGAGGGCGGCGGCAGTCAGCGTCTCACCCAGGACTCGGGACAGGTGCGCGAACCGGCCTGGTCGCCGCTGAGACGTTGAAACCGACGCTGAGGCCGTGTTGCCGCCCGGCGAGCGCTTTCGGCAAGATAGACTATCCATTCATCAGGAGAATCCACGAAATGACTGCATCCCGCACCACGCACCTGGCCGCGCTGCTCCTGATCCTGTCCGGCGCCGGACTCGCCGGTTGCGCCTCCAAGCCCGCGCCGGGCGACACGTCCGCATCCATGCCGACGCCGACCGTCGGAGGCGCCGCGACCACGGCGCCACTGGAGTCCACCCGCCCGACCTATGCCGGTCCCTGGGAAGACCCGTCCAGTCCGCTCTACGAGCGCACCATCTATTTCGATTACGACAACGCTGAGATCAAGCCGCAGTACCTCACCCTGATCCGCACCCATGCGCGCTATCTCGGCAGCCAGCCCGGTACGCGCGTCACCCTGGAAGGACATACCGACGAGCGCGGCACGCGCGAATACAATCTGGCCCTGGGCGACCAGCGCGCCGAGGCCGTGCGCCGCTTCATGCTCGCCGAGGGTGTTCCGGCCAAGCAGCTCGCGACCCTGAGCTATGGCGAGGAGCGTCCGGCCGACCCCGGACACAGCGAGGCGTCCTGGCGCCTGAACCGTCGCGTCATCATCCAGTACTGAGGTGAGCCCCATGCCGCCGTCCGTTCGATCTCTATCGTTTCCAGCCATGCTGGCCCTGGGTGGACTGATCATGCCCAGTCTCGGGGCCGCCCAACCTGAACTCGAGGGCCGCATCGGGCGTCTCGAACGCATCCTGGAGAACCAGAGCGGCTCGGATCTGCTGCTCCAGATGCAGCGTCTGCAAAGCGAGGTGCAGGAACTGCGCGGCATGGTCGAGCAGCAGCGCTTCGACATCGACCGGCTCCAGCGCCAGCAGCGCGATCAGTTCCTGGATCTCGACGCACGGCTCGCCGGTACCGGACGCGCATCCGGGCCGGATGGCGGCGGGACGGCGGAGTCGACACTCCCGCCCGGCGTCGTGGATGCGAGCGGTACGGGACTGGACGCACCGCCCGGCGCGAACCCATCCGGGAATCTCGTGACGCCGCCCGTGCCCGCGAGTCCGGGGGCGACCGGGATTCCATCCCTGCCCGCGCCCGAGACCCAGGGGGCCGGCGAGCGCGATCTCTACAGCCAGGCCTTCGAGCATCTCAAGGAGCGCCAATACCAGGAGGCCAAGACCGCCTTCAACGAACTCCTGCGCCGCTATCCTCAGGGCGAATACTCCGACAACGCCCGCTACTGGCTCGGCGAGACCTACTATGTGCTGCGCGAGTATCCGGCCGCCCTGGCCGAATACGACCGGCTGGTCCAGCTCAGTCCGACCAGCGCCAAGGTACCGGGCGCGCTGCTCAAGATCGGCTTCATCCAGTACGAGCAGAACGCCGTCGAGCAGGCCAGGGCGACCCTGGAGCGCGTGGTCCGCGACTATCCGAACAGCACCGAGGCCAGGCTCGCCCGCGATCGCCTGGAACGGGGCGCGCGCGAGCCGAGACCTTGAGCGCCGGTCCACCCGACCAGGCCCACGGAGAGGCGGACATGAGTGATATCCAGGCCCAATTCATCGATGTCGACGAGCTGCGTGTCGGTCTGTACATCTATCTGGATCTCGGCTGGATGGGCCATCCGTTCGCGCTCAACAACTTCAAGATCGACTCCGAGAGCCAGATCGAGACCATTCGCGGACTCGGCCTGAAGCGGTTGCGCTGGTCGCCCGAACTCAGCGATCCGCCCGCATCCGCCGATCCGGTGGTCAGGCTCGAAACACCGGTCGCGCCACCCACGCCGGCCGAGCAGCAACGCCGCCTCCTGTTGGACCAGCAGGCCAGTCTGGCCCGCTGTGAGCGCGAGTTCGCCGATGCCGCGCGCGCCTTTCGCGACATCCTCAAGCTCGCGTGCGCGCAGCCCGAACTGGCATACGAGCGGGCGCGGGCCATGGCCGATGGTCTGGTCCGGAGGCTGCTCGATCAGGGTGAGTCCTGTATTCGTCTGCTGTCGGAGCAGGCCGGCGAACAGATCTCGCTGCATGCGATCAATGTCTCCGTCATCGCGCTGCTGCTCGGCCAGCGTCTCGGTCTGGACGCCGCCGCGCTCGATCGGCTCGCGCTCGGCGCCCTGCTGCACGACATCGGCAAGGTCGCGTTGCCCGAGCGTCTGCGCTGGCGTGACGCCGTGGTCAGCGCCGCCGAACGCAAGCTGTTCCAGCGCCATGTCGAGCATGGCGTCGAGCTGGCCGCGCGCATGGGACTGGACGCCGAGATCGGCGCGATCATCGCCCAGCATCACGAATACGTGGACGGGAGCGGCTTTCCGGGACGTCTGCGCGGTGAGCAGTTGACCTATCCGTCGCGCATCGTGGCCCTGGTCAATCATTACGACATGCTGTGCAATCCGTCCAATCCGGTGGCGGCCATCACGCCGCATCAGGCGCTGTCGTTGATGTTCGCTCAGTCACGCGACAAGTTCGACGCGGACATTCTGGCCGTCTTCATCCGCATGATGGGCGTCTATCCGCCCGGTTCGGTGGTGGTGCTCAGCGACGGGCGTCATGCGCTGGTGGTCTCGGTGAACGCCGCGCGTCCACTCAAGCCGCGGGTGATCGTCCATGAACCCAGGATTCCGCGCGAGGAGGCGCTCCTGGTCGACCTCGAACACGAAGAGAAGTTGAGTATCCGTCAGAGCCTGAAACCGCTGCAACTGCCGCGCGCGGTCTTCGATTATCTGCTGCCGCGTCAGCGGATCTGCTATTTTTTCGAGCGTGCGCGCGAATCCATGGATCGTCCCAAGCCGCCATGATCCGGGACATCTTGCAGGTCCACCACTGGCCAGGGTGCCGAGGATGACGACTTGACCACCGATCTCGACCTTGCACAAGCGCTCATCGACGAGCTGATCGAAGCGGTGTGGCTGGTTGATGCAGGTGATCAGCGTCTGCTGGCCGTCAATCGGGCGGCCGAGGATCTGCTCGGTCAGGATCGCGCCTCCCTGATCGGGCGGCCCGTGAGCGAATTGGCCTGTACACCGGAAGATCTGTTCTTCTGGGAGGACGTGGCCGCCGGTCGCGGCGATACCCTGATCTCGGAGACGCTGCTGCGTCGCCGGGACGGAACCCTGGTGATGGTTCTGCGTCGGGTCGGGCGGGTGTCCTGCCCGGATGGCCGATGTCTCTATCTGGCCTGTTTCTCCAATCAGAGCGAGCGGCGCGCGGTCGAGAACGAACTCGAGAAACTGGTCGCCGAACTGCGCGCGACCCTGGAATCGAGCGCCGACGGCATCCTGGTCACGGACCTCGATGGCGCGATCCGCAGCTTCAATCAGCGCTTCGCCGAATTGTGGGGTCTGCCCGCCGCGCTCCTGACCGAGCGCAACGATGCAGGAATCCACGACTGGATGGCGCGCGAGGTGCTCGATGCCGAGGGTTATGCCGTGCGTCTCCAGGCCATTGCCCAGAATCCCCTGCTGGAGGCCTCGGACCTGCTGACCCTGCGCCGGGGGCGTGTGCTGGAGCGCGTGACCCTGCCGCAGTACGCACGCGGGCGTCCCATCGGGCGCGTCTATGCGTTCCGCGACATCACCCAGCGCCTGCAGGACGAGCAGGGGCTGAAGCTCGCGGCGCGCGTGTTCGAGGCCAGTCTGGACGCCATCTTCGTCACCGACCCCGAGTTCGGGATCGTGGCCGTCAATCCGGCGGGTGAGGGCATGACCGGCCGCACCGGCGTCGAGCTGATCGGTCAGCGGCTCGATGCCTCGCTGCGGCTCCGGTCCGACGAGACGCTCGACCCGGACATCCGGGCGGCGCTCGACCGCTGCGGTCACTGGCAGGGCGAGATCGAGCAGCGTCATGCCAATGGTTCGACCATCCCCTGTCTGGTCTCGCTGATACGGGTGCCGGATGACGCGGGGCAACCCGTTCACTATGTCGGCTTCGTCAAGGATCTGTCCGAGACGGTGGAGGCGCGCCGGCGTATCGAGCAACTGGCCTTCAACGACGCCCTGACCGGACTGCCGAACCGGCTCCGGCTCACCGAGCGGCTGGAGTTCAGCATCGAGATGGCCCGGCGCGAGGACACACGCTTCGCCGTGCTCTTCATCGACATCGACCGCTTCAAGCACATCAACGATTCGCTGGGGCACGTCTTCGGCGACCGGGTGCTGATCGAGGTGGCGCGGCGCATCCAGCAGTGTCTGCGTCATGTCGACACCATTGCGCGTCTGGGGGGCGACGAGTTCGTGCTCCTGCTGCATCGGGTCGAGGCCCGTGAGGCCGAACTGGTCGCGCGCCGGTTGCTGGAGATCATGGCCCAGCCCTTCGAGCTCGACGGGCTGAAGTTCTCGCTCTCGTGCAGTATCGGCATCGCGCTCTACCCGGAGGACGGCGAGACGCTCGACGACCTGATCAAGAACGCCGACAGCGCCATGTATCACGTCAAGGAGCACGGTCGGGGCGATTGCTGTTTCTATCAGCGCCAGATGAATGTCGATCTGCTCGAACGGGTGCAGCTCGATCACGCCATGCGCGAGGCGCTGCAGCAGGGCTGTTTCCGGCTCGCCTATCAGCCGCAGATCGATCTGCAGAGCGGTCTGGTGATCGGGGCCGAGGCCCTGGTGCGCTGGACGGATCCCAATCTGGGCCAACTCTCGCCGGGACGCTTCATCCCCATCGCCGAGGAGACCGGCTTCATCGTCGCGCTCGGCGGTTGGGTGTTGCGCGAGGCGATCCGGCAGGGGGCGCGCTGGCATGCTCAGGGCATCGAGCTGGCGCTATCGGTGAACGTCTCGGCGACGCAGTTCCAGCAGGCCAACTTCATCGACTCGCTGGCGCAGTGCCTGGGTGAGACGGGGCTGCCGCCGGGGCGGCTGGAGCTGGAACTCACCGAGTCCATCCTCATCCACAACGTCGAGGAGACACTGCGCCGGCTCGAAGATCTGGTAGCGCTTGGGGTGCGGTTGTCGATCGACGATTTCGGCACCGGCTACTCCAGTCTGGCCTATCTGAAACGCTTTCCGATCCACAAGCTCAAGATCGACCAGTCTTTCGTGCGCGACATCCCGCACGACGAGAGCGATACCGCCATCGCCAAGGCCGTGATCGGTCTGGCCGGCGTGCTCAAGCTACGGGTGATCGCTGAGGGGGTCGAGACCGACATCCAGCGTCAGTTCCTGCTGGATGCCGGGTGTCATGAGTTCCAGGGCTATCTGTGCGCGCCGGCCCTGGAGCCGGCGGCCTTTCTGGCGCGGATCAAGCAGATCGGTCTGGCGCACCCGGTGCCGCGATCGGACTGAGGGGCGCACCCACGGTCGGATTCAGACGTCGGCGTCCCTGCCTCCGCCCAGGCAGGGGGGCGATTCGGGCGCGCCGCCCTTGGCCTGCCATTCCTCCGGCGTCCAGGTGTGCATGGTCAGCGCATGCAGACCCTGGCTGAACTCGTCGGCGAGCAGTTCGTTGAGTCGGCGATGGCGTTCGATCAACGCGACATCCTCGAAGGTCTCGCTCACGACCAGGAGCTTGAAGTGGGATTCGGAGTCCGGCGGGACGGCGTGCATATAGCTCTCGTCGACCACGTCCAGATACAGGGGCGCGAGGGTCTCTTGGATCCGGGTCTCGATACGCTGCTTACGACTCATGATGGCGGGATCTCCGTGTGGTGGAATCGGTTCGCGGTTCGGTTCGGTCAGCTCTGTTCTTGGTTCGGATCTGGGTCTGATCGATCGCCCGACAGTTCGATGTGCTCGGTGACGAGCCGGCTTCGTGCAGCCTCCAGGATCCGGTGCTGGGTCTCCCGCAGACGCGGATCGCTCAACGCCTCCCGCTCGATCACTTCCAGGCGTCCGTAGAGACTCAGGCGCAGATGCTCGAGGGTGCGCACATGGAGTCTGAGATCGTCGAGCAGGCGCGTGAATTCACGGCGTGTCGGTGTGGCCCCGAGCGACTCGAACAACCGGGTCAGGGCATCGAAGACGGGCTGCGCATCCGGCCCCAGACCGAAGTCCGCCGGATGATAAACCAGTTGGCGCTCGGACTGGCGACCGATCCAGAGTCGGAAGCTCTCCTGGCGCAGGGAGTGATAGAGCGGTTGCTCCGAGATCAGGATGAGCAAGAGCCGGTTGGGATCGGCGAAATAGGAGCCGCCGCGCACCTCCCAGAACCCGTCCTTGATCAGACGGTGGAGACGGATGTGCTCGCGGAAGTCGGCGGCCTGGAGCTGGTCGAGGATCAGCACGGTCGGATCGCCCTCGCTTTGGGCGCAGGCTTCGCTGACGATGCGGTCGAACGGCTCGATCGGCGGTTCCTCGCGCCCGAGTTCGTCCCGGCTCGGCGGCAGGATCACGTCCGGCAACGGCGGATGGGTGTCGGTGAAGTCGTGATAGAGGATCTGCCGGAAGTCGAGCGCGCGGGCGAGGGCGTTGGCAAAGGCGGTCTTGCGCCGCTCGCCGTCGCCCTCGATGTTCAGGGCGCGGATCCCTGAGGTTGGTGTTTCGAGCAGACAGCGGATCTGGAATTCGTAGTCGTCGTTGGACTCGAATCCGTGCTCGGTCAGTTTTTCGGTGAGGCTCGGCATGAGGCCAAGCATAATCGCGACCGCGCTCCAGCCCAAGCGGTTGCGTGGCCGGGCGGCATGATTTCAGCGCAGCAGGGCCAGGATCTCGTCGTGTCCGCTCTCGCTTGCCCAATCGGCGGCGGTCTTGCCGTCGAAGTCCTTGAGCGTCCGGTCGGCGTTATGTTCGAGCAGTGTCTTGACGCCGGCGACATGACCTTGCTTGGCGGCCCAGATCAGGGCTGTCCAGCCCATGGTCGATTCCTGATGGTCGACCATGGCGCCGCGTTCGAGCAGCGTTTTCACGATGGCGGCATGGTTGTTCGAGGCGGCGAGCATCATGGCCGTATAGCCGCCCGAGTCCATGGCGTCGACCTGGGCGCCGGCCTGGAGCAGACGCTCCACGATGGCGGCATGGCCGTTGAGCGCGGCCTTCATGAGCGGCGTCCAGTCGCAACTGTCGCGGACATTGGGTTGGCGATTGCGCGCCAGAAGCTGTTCGACGGCGCTCAGGTCGCCCTGTTCGGCGGCCTCGATCAGGGCCATGCCCGGACCATCGGGCGCCATGGCAGTGTTCGAGCCGGCGCCGGAACCGGACTGTCCGCACCCGGCCAGCAGTGACAGCAGAATGATGACGAGAAGGAGTGTGTAGGGCTTGTTCATGGCCGCGCATTCTCGTCCTCCGGGTTCGGACGGCCAATGACAATGCGCAGTCGTCAGGCATTCTCCCGCTTCGGCGCGGACTGCTCGCCATCGGCACGATAGCCGAGCTGCGCCGAGAGACTCCGACCCGCCTCGATCAACGCCTCGATCCACTCCAGACGCCGACGTGCGATCGGCGCCGACACCGACAGCCCGGCGCTGACATTGCCCGTTCCATCGCGGATCAAGACCCCGATGCACCCGACGTCGATCTCGGCCTCCTCGTCGTCGAGCGCATAGCCGCGCGCGAGCGATTCGCGACAGGCCGCGATCAGGTCGGGCAGGGCCGTCAGGGTTTACGGGTGTAGGCCGGCAGGTTGGTGCGCTGGGCATAGGCGCGGATGGCGTCCTCACCGCTCGCGCCCAGCATCAGCTTGCCGACGGCCGTCACATGCAGGGGCGCGCGCGAGCCGATGAGTTGCTGGACGTGGATCATGCGATTAGGCGTGGCCTTCTCGATATAGACCACGGAATCACCCTCGCGGATGGTGAGATTGATGGTTTCACCAAAGCGGTCGCGCAACGCCTCCATGACCGGGCGGGCGAGGGCGCGCACATCGATGTTGCCGTGCAGCCGCACGCCGAGTTGCAGCAGACGCCGACCGAGCCGGTAGTGACTGGCCGCATCCTTCTCGACGAACTGGTTCTGGATCAGGGACGCGAGGATGCGATGGGCGGTCGAGACGTTCAGCCCGGTCTCGGCGGCCAGGATCTTGAGACTGACCGGCTCGGGATAGCGGGCGATGGCGTCGAGCAGGGCGGCGGCGCGGTCGATGACCTGGATGCCTGGGGTTCGCGCGCTGTCTTCCGGGGTGTCGGCGGGTTGAGATGGTGTGTCTGGGGTCATGGTGACGGCTCCGTTGATGAATTGCTGGATTTTCGTATAGTGAAATCTATCCTCTATTGCGAAAAATCAATGCCGTCTCTACAGTCTCTCCAACGCCAAGGGCTACGCGCCCAACCGATACCGACCGAGAGGGAGAGACCCATGACCCAAGCCGCCACTCCGATCAGTCACGACAGCGCCAAGCCCGATTTCCGCGACGGTATCCTGCATTTCGGTGCACTGCCGGTCGACTTCGAGCACCTGGGCCGGACACCGGCGATCGGCGAGGGTCGCGCGGCCATCGATGTCATCGATGACGCGGCCGTGCAACAGACCCAGTGGACGGCCGATGCCCTGCGCTATCTGACGCTCCAGCTCTGCGCCTCCAAACAGTCCGGTCATCCGGGCGGTTTCGCCAGCTCGGCCGATGCCTATGCGGCGCTGGTGATGCTGGGTCATACCAACATCGTCACCGAGGTCGGTCATCACGCACCCGGTTTCTACAGCGCCATGTTCCTCGACGGCTCACTGGAATCCATGGGCATCCACACCATGACCGAGCTTCAGGCGCGCTTTCGCGAGCGCGACGGTCTGCTGGGTCATCTCTCGGGCGCGATTCCCGGACTGTTGGCCCCGGCCGGTCCGCTCGGTCAGGGCCAGCACTTCGCCATGGCCGGGGCCTATCTCAACCGCGACCGGCTCTTTCCCTGCACCATCGGTGACGGCGGTCTCGGCGAGCCCTACATCCTCTCGGCCATGAAGCACTTCCACACCGCCTACCCGGAAGTGACCAACTTTCTGCCGGTGCTGGTCTGGAACGGCTACAGCCAGGAGCATCATTCGATGGTGTCGCGGATGGACAACGACGCCATGATCGCCTACTGGCGCGCGCACGACTTCGAGCGTGTGATCCTGATCGACGCCAAGGACTTCGACGACGCCGGGCAGGAAGGGCCCTATGTCGACAGTACGCTCTTCGGTCCCGAGGCGCGGCTGGCCTTCTCGCGCGCGGTGCTCGAAGGGATGCACGCCGCCGCCGAATCGGCGCTCGGCGGGACGCTGACGGCGGTGATCCTCAAGCAGCTCAAGGGCGCCGGTGTGCACGCGAGCGGCGCCAAGTCGCACAATCTCTATCCGGGCGACACGGCCGAGAAACCCAACATCGCCGCCGCCCTGGAGCGCGGCGCCCTGGCGCCCGAGATCTGGGCACTGATCCGGACCAACATGAGCCGCGCCGGCGGCGGGCCGGCCGCGCGGACCGTGGTCACGGAGTTCGAGCGCCAACTACCCGAGATCGGTCAACTCCCGCTGCACGAATTCGCACGCGGCGAGCAGGCGGTTCCGGCCGGCGCCCTGGCGACCCTGGTGGCCGAACTGGGTCGACGCGACCCGCTGTTCGTCGTCACCAACGCCGACGGCAACGAAGCCTCGGCCATGAAGGCGATCAACGACGCGCTCAAGATCCGCCATCCGACCGCCGATCCGCTCTACAACCAGTCGCCGAGCGGTCAGGTCTACGAGCCGCTGAACGAGGACGCCTGCGCCGGACTTGCGGCCGGGATCGCGCTCTTCGGCGGACGTTCGCTGTGGCTGTCCTACGAGAGTTTCGCCATCAACGGCTGGCCGATCGTGCAGACCGTGGGTCAGGCGATGGCCGAGCTGCGGCGCAAGACACCGGCGATGGTGTCGATGTTCACCGCCGGTGCGCTGGAGCAGGGACGCAACGGCTGGACCCATCAGCGTCCCGAGATCGAGAACTACATCGGTGGTCAGGTGCGCAACGGCAACGTCTATCTGCTCTATCCGACCGACGCCAACATGATCCAGGCCGCCTATGCCTGGGCGGTCGAGCAGTCCAACAAGTGCATCAGTATCGTGGCCTCCAAGTCGGCGTTGCCGGTGCATACCACGCTCGATCAGGCGCGCGAGGCGATCGAGCGCGGGGCGATCTGTTTGTATGAATCGGCGCATGGGGGGCGCGGAACCCTGGTCTTCGCCGTGACGGGCGACATGGTGTTCCAGCCGGTGTTCGCCGCCAAGGATCGGCTGGAAGCGGCTGGCTATCGGGTGCGCATCGTCGCCGTGGTCAACCCGCGCCGGCTCTATCGTGAGCGCGATGTCGCCTGGTCGCACAGTGCGCAGCCGGATGGACGGTTCATGTCGGATGCGGAGTTCGAGGCGCTCTTTGCGGGCGAGGCGTTGATCGGGGTGAGCGGCGGCGGGACCGTGGCTCTGGAGCCGGTGCTGTTGCGCTCGCGGGCGGCGGGACGCGATCTGATCGGCTGGCAGCGCGGCGAGACCACCGCCAGCCCGGCCGAGATCATGGCCTACAACGGTATCTCGCCCGAGAGTCTGGAGCAGCGCGCGCTGGAGCTGCTGGATTCCGAGGGCGCGCGTCCGGATCGGGCGGCTTAGGTTGGAGCGGGGCGGCTCGGGGTACGGCTGCCGGGGGGACGCCGTGAATACATCCCTGTAGGCTTGACGGCCGCATCCATGCGGCCGACACCCCCCGGCAGCCGCATCCCGAGCCTCGTGCCTGAGAACTTTTCGCGGAGCCGCTGATGAACGATTCTCCTACGACCAAGATCATCGCCATCGACGACGACCCGACCGGCTGTCAGACGGTGCATTCCTGTCTGCTGCTGACGCGCTGGGATGTGGAGACGCTCGTCGAGGCGCTGAACGACGAGTCATCCCTATTCTTCGTGTTGAGCAACACGCGCGGTCTGGATGCTGCGCAGGCCGCGACCGTGACGCGCGAGATCTGCGTCAATCTGCGTGCGGCGCTCGATCGGCTCGCGGGGGATGGGCAGCCGATCCGGCCGTTGATCGTCAGCCGTTCGGATTCGACGCTGCGCGGTCACTATCCGGTCGAGACCGATGTCATCGCCGAGGAGCTTGGCCCCTTCGATGCGCATTTCCTGGTGCCGGCCTTCTTCGAGGGCGGACGGATCACGCGCGATGGGGTGCATTATCTGCTGGTCGACGGCCGGCCGGTGCCGGTCAACGAGACCGAATTCGCGCGCGATTCGGTCTTCGGTTTCACGCACGCCTTTCTGCCCGATTATGTGGCGGAGAAGACCGGCGGGCGCATCCAGGCCGGCGAGGTCGAGCGTTTCGGTCTGGACGAGGTGCGGGGCGAGATCGGCGCGCGCCTGCTGAGCCTGAGCGGGAACCGCTGCTGTGTGGTCGATGCCGAGCGTCAGGCCGATCTCGACGGCTTCGCGCGTCAGGTGCTCGCGGCGGTGGGGGAGGGCAAGCGTTTTCTGTTTCGCAGCGCGGCCAGTCTCCTGACCGCCTTTGCCGCCCTGCCGCCGCAGCCGGTCGCGGCACGGTCCATGTCGGCCTATGTGCGCGGCGGACGACCCGGCGTGGTGCTGGTCGGCTCGCATGTGGCCAAGTCGAGCCGGCAGTTGCAGACCCTGATCGAGACGACCGACGTGGTGCCGGTCGAGATCGATCTGGAGCGTCTGGTTCAGGACGAGGAGGGGCTGTTCGAGACGATCATCGACCGTCTGGAGACGGCCCAGCACGAGAGCCGTAATCTGGTGCTCTATACCAGCCGCGGCGAGCGCCGGTTTCCGACCACGGCCGAGCGTCTGGCCTTCGGCGAGCGGGTCTCGGGCTTTCTGGTGCGGATCGTCCGGAACCTGCCGCGCGAGACCGGTTTCCTGATCGGCAAGGGCGGCATCACCTCGAACGACACCCTCAGTCAGGGGCTGGCGCTACGCACGGCGCGCGTGCTCGGCCAGATCCTGCCCGGCTGTCCGGTGGTGTGCTGTCCGGCCGATCATCCGCGCCTGCCCGAGCTGCCGGTGGTCATCTTTCCGGGCAACGTCGGCGATGATGCCTCACTGGCCGAGGTCTATCGCATCCTGACCGCTTGATCGCTGATCCCTGACGATGGTATCCAATGCGCGTAATTAGGACAGCGCATTGATCCTGCTGGTGTGCATACCAGGGAACACCTCGCGCTGAAACACAAGGAACCCAACCCATGACCGCCTTGATCGAAGCCCGCAATCTGGTCCGTCTCTATCCCGGCGGCGTGCGCGCGGTCGACGGTCTCAGCTTCCAGGTCGCGCCCGGCGAATGCTTCGGGCTGCTGGGGCCGAACGGCGCGGGCAAGACGACCACGCTTGAAATGCTCGAAGGCATCCAGACCCCGACCTCGGGAGAGGTGCTGTTCAAGGGGCGACCGCTGGGGCGCGATGATAGCGAGTCGATCGGCATCCAGTTCCAGGCCACGGCGCTCCAGGACTTCCAGACCGTCGCCGAGTCGCTGGCCATGTTCGCCAGCCTCTATCGACGCCATGCCGATCGCGACGAGCTCATCCGGCTCTGTCATCTGAGCGACATCCTCGACCGCGACACCCGCAAGCTCTCCGGCGGCCAGCGTCAGCGGCTGCTGCTGGCCATCGCTCTGGTCAATGATCCCGAGCTGGTGTTCCTCGATGAGCCGACCACCGGACTCGATCCGCAGTCGCGGCGCAATTTCTGGGGCCTGATCGAGCAGGTACGCCGGCGCGGGACCACGGTGCTGATCACGACTCACTATATGGAGGAAGCCGAGCGGCTGTGTGATCGGGTCGCCATCGTCGATCAGGGGCGAATCCTCGTCGAGGGACGACCGGAAGCGCTGATTCGCGACCGGTTCCCGGCACGTTTGATCCGGCTGCCGGACTCAGCCTGGCCGGCGGGTGTGCCGCTACCGCCCGAGGCACTGGTACGCAACGGCGAGATCGAGTTGCCGACTGCGGAGGTCGCGCCCCGGCTCGACGAACTGGAGCGCATCGGCGCCGATCTGAGCGCCCTGCGCGTGGCCACGCCCAATCTGGAAGACCTCTTTCTCAAGCTCACCGGACACACACTCAGGACTTGACCCATGTGGACACGCATCCGCGCCATCCTGGTCGCGCGCAACCGGGAGTTCTACCGTGATCGCGCCGGTCTGGGCTGGAATCTCCTGATGCCGCTGCTGATGGTACTGGGCTTTGCCTTCATCTTCCAGGACGAGCAGTCCGATCTGCTCAAGATCGGCGTGCTGACGCCGGGCGATACGCTGAGCGGGGTCGAGTCGCCCGTACTCGAACTGGAGCATGTGACCTTCGTCCCCGTACCCGTGGCGGATCTGGCGGCGGCCATCGTCAAGGTCGAACGCCATCAACTGGATCTGCTGCTCGATCCGAGCGCGGTGCCGCCGCGCTATTGGATCAATGACGACTCGGCCAAGGGCTATCTGGCCGAGCGACTTTTGCTGGTGTCCGAGGCATCGGAAACGGAAGATACTGAAGTATCCGGGATCGAGGCCGGCGCCAATACGAATGCCGAACCCGAACGCCAGACACTGAGCGGCGCGGCTCTGCGCTATGTCGACTGGGTACTGCCGGGCGTGCTGGCGATGAACATCCTGTTCTCTAGCCTGTGGGGTGTGGGCTGGGTGATCGTGCGCTATCGCAAGAACGGCGTGCTGCGCCGGCTCAAGGCCACGCCGCTGAGTCCCTGGGAGTTCCTGACCGCGCAGGTGCTCTCGCGGCTGCTGGTGGTGCTGGGGGCGAGTCTGATCGTCTATCTGGGCGCGGCCTGGCTGCTGGACGTGCCGATGCGCGGTTCCTATGCGGCGCTGGCGCTGGTCTATGTCGCCGGGTCGCTGTGTCTGATCAGTCTGGGGCTGATCGTCGCCGCACGTCTGCGTACCGAGGAACTGGCCGATGGACTGCTCAATCTGCTGTCCTGGCCGATGCTGCTGCTGTCTGGGGTGTGGTTCTCGATGGAGGGCACCAGTGCGCCGGCGCAATGGGTCTCGCAGGCGTTGCCGCTGACGCATCTGGTCGCGGCGGCGCGCGCGGTGATGATCGATGGGGCGGGTGTGGTGGAGGTCTTGCCGGAGATCGGCGTGCTGCTGGCGCTGGCGGTCGCTTTCCTGACCCTGGCGACCTGGATGTTTCGCTGGGAGTGATCCGGCGAATCGGGATAGGGATCACACTGCTCGCCAGTCGGCCTGCGCAAGATTGCGCGTCCGGCTGTCGAAGACGAGTCCCAGCTCGAACAGCCCCTTGTTGGGCAGACCGCGATACTTGGCGCTGTAGTCGCGCGCGCGGATCTGGGCCAGGGCGGGGTTGGCTGATTCCTTGGTCTGCTTCGCGTCGGTCTTGCCGGATCGGCGACGTTTCGGTTTTGCTGAAGTCTCGGGATCGTTCCTGTCGGTGCCGTCGGAACTCAGGCCACTCGCCGACCCAGAACCATGTCGAACCTTGATCTCGATGACATAGATGTAGCCTTCGAGCTTGATGGTGAGATCGACCTGACCCTGGTTGGAGATGTCCTCGGGGATGATCTCGGCGTTGAGACTGGCGAAGAAGGCATAGAGCACGCTGGCGTAATAGCCTTCACTCTCCGGCAGATCGTTGTTGGTGAAGTTGCGCCAGGGAATGCCGGCGAACAGCCGCCGGATCGCCGCGATCAGCCCCTCGACATCGCCCTGGATGAGACACTCGTAGAGCGCATCCTGATGCGCGTCGCGCCCGCTGGCGAGCGTGCCGAGATAGGCGTCGATCAGGTGATCGGCCAGCGCCATCTTCACTTCCTGATTGGGCAGACGCAGCCGGTAGAGCAACCGCGAGCGCCGCCAGCGCGTGCCGGCGATGGTCAGATAGCCGGTCTGGAACAGCAGCGTCACCGGATCGATGCGCTCGATGTCGAACGAATCCAGGATCTCCTCGCTGGCCTCGATCGTTTCCAGACTGGGCAGAAAGGTGCGCCGTGCCCGCAGCAGCTCGATGAGAAAGCTCGGATTGCCGGTCTCGAACCAGTAGGGGCGGAATCGTTGACCCTTCGCAATGAAGAGCAGGATATCGAAGGGGTTGTAGACCGGCTCGCCCAGAAAGCCGTAGCCGTTGTACCACTGCTTGAGCCGCGCCCAGTCGACCCCGCGCAGATGCTCGCCGAACGTGGTCTCCAGATCGGACTGGGTATAGCCGCACAGGGTGGCGAAGCGCTCATCCAGCGTGAGATCTTCGAGCTGGTTCAGCCCCGAGAACAGACTGACCTTGCTGAACTTGGTCACACCGGTCATGAAGACGAAGCGGATGTCGGCGTCATGTCCCTTCATCACCGAGTAGAGGTTTTTCAGGCCCTCGCGGATCTCGGCGCCCGCGCCGGTCGGATCTGTGATGTTGTCCAGGATCGGTTTGTCGTACTCGTCGACCAGGATGACCACACCCTGCTCACTGGATGCATGCGCACGCCGGATCAATTCGCCGAACATTCCAGGGATGCTTTGCGCGTTGCAGCGAATCCCGAGTCGTTCCTGATTGAGCGCCAACTGCTCGCGGATCGATTCATCGAGTTCGTCGCGATTGCGCAGCACGCCGACCGAGAAATCGAACCGGATCACCGGATGGCGCCGGCTCCAGTCCCAGCGCTCGTGGATATACAGCCCGCGAAACAGCGCCTCGCTCCCCTCGAATAGTTCCTTGAGCGTGTCGAGGAACAGACTCTTGCCGAAGCGGCGCGGACGCGACAGAAAGTACGACTTGCCCTGACTGACCATCGCCCAGGCATGCGCGGTCTTGTCGACATAGGCATAGCCCTGTTCGATGATCTCGCTGAAGGTCTGGAGGCCGATGGGCAGTTTGCGGGCAGTCATGGGGTCACTCTCGTTGGCGGCGTTGGAACCCGGACGCTGGGTCAGGCCACCCGCCAGTCGGCCTGCGCAAGATTGCGCGTCCGGCTGTCGAAGACGAGTCCCAGCTCGAACAGCCCCTTGTTGGGCAGACCGCGATACTTGGCGCTGTAGTCGCGCGCGCGGATCTGGGCCAGGGCGGGGTTGGCTGATTCCTTGGTCTGCTTCGCGTCGGTCTTGCCGGATCGGCGACGTTTCGGTTTTGCTGAAGTCTCGGGATCGTTCCTGTCGGTGCCGTCGGAACTCAGGCCACTCGCCGACCCAGAACCATGTCGAACCTTGATCTCGATGACATAGATGTAGCCTTCGAGCTTGATGGTGAGATCGACCTGACCCTGGTTGGAGATGTCTTCGGGGATGATCTCGGCGTTGAGACTGGCGAAGAAGGCATAGAGCACGCTGGCGTAATAGCCTTCACTCTCCGGCAGATCGTTGTTGGTGAAGTTGCGCCAGGGAATGCCGGCGAACAGCCGTCGGATCGCCGCGATCAGCCCCTCGACATCGCCTCCGCGCAGACAATCATAGAGTGCCTGCTGCCAGGACAGCCGCTCGCTGGGCAGCCGGTCGGTATAGGCATCGACCAGATGATTGGCCAGTGCCTGACGCACTTCCTGATTCGGCACCCGTAGTGCGAACAACCACTGTCCGAAGCTGTCGCGCGTGCCGGCGATGGTCAGATAGCCGGTCTGGAACAGCAGCGTCACCGGATCGATGCGCTCGATGTCGAACGAATCCAGGATCTCCTCGCTGGCCTCGATCGTTTCCAGACTGGGCAGAAAGGTGCGCCGTGCCCGCAGCAGCTCGATGAGAAAGCTCGGATTGCCGGTCTCGAACCAGTAGGGGCGGAATCGTTGACCCTTCGCAATGAAGAGCAGGATATCGAAGGGGTTGTAGACCGGCTCGCCCAGAAAGCCGTAGCCGTTGTACCACTGCTTGAGCCGCGCCCAGTCGACCCCGCGCAGATGCTCGCCGAACGTGGTCTCCAGATCGGACTGGGTATAGCCGCACAGGGTGGCGAAGCGCTCATCCAGCGTGAGATCTTCGAGCTGGTTCAGCCCCGAGAACAGACTGACCTTGCTGAACTTGGTCACACCGGTCATGAAGACGAAGCGGATGTCGGCGTCATGTCCCTTCATCACCGAGTAGAGGTTTTTCAGGCCCTCGCGGATCTCGGCGCCCGCGCCGGTCGGATCTGTGATGTTGTCCAGGATCGGTTTGTCGTACTCGTCGACCAGGATGACGACCGGTTGGCCGGTGGCGGCCCGTGCCGCCTGGATGAGTTCGGCGAAACGCCCAGGAATATCCGCGCCCCATTCCGTCTCGATGAGACCCAGACGCCGTGCATTGTCACGCAGCAGCCAGTCGATGCGTTGGTCGAGTTCTTCGCGATTACGCAGCACGCCGACCGAGAAATCGAACCGGATCACCGGATGACGCCGGCTCCAGTCCCAGCGCTCGTGGATATACAGCCCGCGAAACAGCGCCTCGCTCCCCTCGAATAGTTCCTTGAGCGTGTCGAGGAACAGACTCTTGCCGAAGCGGCGCGGACGCGACAGAAAGTACGACTTGCCCTGACTGACCATCGCCCAGGCATGCGCGGTCTTGTCGACATAGGCATAGCCCTGTTCGATGATCTCGCTGAAGGTCTGGAGGCCGATGGGCAGTTTGCGGGCAGTCATGGGGTCACTCTCGTTCGTTGGCGGATGTTAGGGCACGCCTCATGGCGTACCCTAAGATTTCGATGCGCGCTCAGCTCACCGTCACCGGATTCCCGAACACCCGATTGCGCACCGCCTTGCGGATCAGATCCGCCGGAACGATGAGGATCGCCAGCGCCAGCACCAGCAGCCACTCGCCGAACGACAATCCCACAGTGCGCAGGATCTCGCCGCCGAAGGTGATGAAGAACACCTGGATCGCCATGATCGACGGAATGATGATCGAGAACAGCCGGTTGTCGAGCAGATGCTCGAACAGGTTCAGTCCCTGGGTGCGGGCGTTGAAGGTATTGAACACCTGCACGAACACGAAAAAGGCAAAGAACGCCGTCAGGAACTTGGCCTGCGCCTCGGGCGTGCCGGCGGCATAGCCGCCGTCGAACCGGCCCCGAGTCAGATCACTGGTCAGGAACAGGATACTGATGACCGCGATCAAGCCGCCATTGATCAGGATCGAAGACCACATGTCGCGGTTGATCAGCTGCTCGTCGCGCCGCAACGGCGGTTCGTGCATGTAGCGCCCGAGCGCCGCCTCGCCGGCGAAGGCCAGACCGGCCAGGGTGTCCATGATGATGTTGAGCCACAGCAACTGGGTCATGGTCAGCGGCAGGTCGAAGCCGAAGAACTGCCCCAGGAACACCACCAGGATCGCCGAGACGTTCACCGTCAACTGGAACACCAGGAACTTGCGGATCGACTTGAACAGGGTGCGCCCGTAGAGCACCGCCTTGGTCAGTGAGGAGAAATTGTCGTCGAGGATGACGATGTCGGCCGACTCCTTGGTCATCTCGGTGCCGCTGCCCATTGCGAAGCCCACGTCCGCGTTCTTGACCGCCGGGGCGTCGTTGACCCCGTCGCCGGTCATGCCGACCACCAGATTCAGCTCCTTGGCCAGCTTGACCAGCCGGCTCTTGTCGGTGGGGAAGGCGCGCGCGACCACATAGAGATGCGGCAGGATCTTCTTGACCTCGTCGTCGGACAGTTCGCCCAGCTCAGCCGAGGTCATGACGATGGCCTGCGGGTCGTCCTCCAGCAGACCCACGTCCTTGGCGATCGCCTGCGCCGTCTCCTTGGCATCGCCCGTAATCATGACGACATGGATGCCGGCCTGCTTGGCCGTCTTGACCGACTGATAGGACGTGGTGCGCAGTTCGTCGCGCATCCCGAAGACACCGACCAGGGTCAGCGACTCGGGCAGGGCATTGGTCTCGGGGTCGATCGGCGTCTCGGTGACGGCGACCGCCAGCAGCCGCATGGCGCGCGCCGAGAGTTCGCTCATGGCTGCCTGGAGCGGGGCGGGATCGCTCAGGTCATGGGCGTTGCCCTCACCGTCGAGCCGGCGCGTGCACTGCTTCAGCACCACTTCGGGCGCACCCTTGACCAGAGTCAGCGCGCGCTCGCCGCGAACCTGAGTGGCCGAGAACTTGCGGCTACTGTTGAAGGGGATGTGATAGACGACATCGGCGCCATTGTTGGCCAGATAGGGCGTGACGAAGCGCAGTAGCGCCTGCTCGGTGCGATCGGCGCCGACCAGTTTGGGATCACTGGGGTCACTGGCATCGATCACGGCACTGGTGTTGTTGCGCAGTGCAAACCCGGCCTCGTCACGCAGTGCCTGCGGAATGGCGTCCAGCGACTCGAAGCGTTCGCCGGTTCCGGTCAGAAAGGCACTCACCGACAGCTTGCCCTGGGTCAAGGTGCCGGTCTTGTCGGTGAACAGCAGATTGAGACTGCCGGAGGTTTCGATGCCGAGCAGTTTGCGCACCAGCACCTTTTCGTTCAGCAGCTTCTTCATGTTGATGGCCAGCACCATCGCGATCATCATCGGCAACCCCTCGGGCACGGCGACCACGATGACGATGATGGCCAGAATGGCCGCCGTCACGAAATCCTTGACGATGACGCCGCTCGACTGCGCCCAGTAGGCCTCCAATCCCCCGCCCTGCAGGAAGATGTTGTTGAACATGAAGGCGACGAAGATGAAGGTGGCGCCGATATAGCCGAAGGTGGCGATATGGCCGCCGAGTACCGTGAGCTTGTGCTGGAGCGGGGAGAGCCGGTCCTCGGCCGAGAGCAGTTCCTTCATGGTCTGGCCATAGCGGGTCTTGTCGCCCACGGCGGTGGCGCGCATCACGCACTCGCCGTCGACCAGCAGACCGGCGCGCCACAGCCGGTGCTCCTCCGGCACGTCGGCGTCGGCGACACCGGCGCTCAGAGCGGTCTTTTTGATCGGCTCGGACTCGCCGGTGAGCGCTGCCTCGTCGACCTCGGCATGACCGGCGATCAGCAGGCCATCGGTGGGGACGGTGTCGCCCGGTTGCAGCAGCACGTGGTCACCGACCACCAGTTCGGTGATCGGGATCTCGGTCAGGTGGCCGTTGCGAAAGACCTTGACCCGGATCAGCGAGGCTTCCTCCAGCAGACGCTGGAAGGATTGTTCGTTGCTGTACTCCGACCAGGTGGCGACGAAGGTGGCGATGACCACCGCGAAGGCGATGCCGACGCTCTCGTACCACTCGGCATAGCCGAGGAAGGTCAGGAGCACCGTGATCGCGAGTGCCACGATCAGGATGATGATGATCGGATCCTTGAGATTGCCGAGCAGCTTGTCCCAGAAGGTCTCGGTCTCCTGGCTGGCGACGGCGTTGGATCCATGCTGGGCGCGTGAGCGCTCGACCTCTTGGTCGGTCAGTCCCGGATAGCTGAACTTCATGGCGCGGAATCTCCATCGGCATTGTTAATTCAGGACTGACTATCTTACCGCCGCTTGCAAATCGGCGGCGAAAACCTGAAATTGGCCACTCCTGTGTGTGGTATTTCGAGTGAGGCCAACAGCATGTCGGATGAGGATCAGGTGACGAACGCAGAGCACGACGAGACCCTGGAGTCGGGCGCCGAGCCGCATGTGGAGCAGGGGCCGGCACCGGACGAGGAATCGACCCCGATCCAACTGGCGCGTGCCAACGACGTGCTGCCCGGCGAGATCCATCTGCTCCCCGTCGCCTCGCGTCCCTTCTTCCCCGGTCAGGCCGTGCCGCTGATGATGTCGGCCGAGCCCTGGGCGCCGACCATGAAGGCGGTGGCCAAGACCGATCACAAGATCCTCGGCGTGGTGCTGGTCGACAGCGAGACATCCGAGGAAGCGACCACGGAGAGTTTCAGACAGATCGGCACCGCCTGCCGGGTGCATCGCATCCACCAGCAGGATGGGCATCTGCAAGTCCTGGTCGAGTGCCTACAACGCTTCAGGATCGAGGGCTGGGCGCATCCCGAGACCCCGTTCCGCGCCCGCGTGACCTATCTGCCAGAACCCTATGGGCCGCCCAACGCCGAAGTCAAGGCCTATGCGATGGCGGTCATCAACACCATCAAGGAGCTGCTGCCGCTCAATCCGCTCTATGTCGAGGAACTGCGCATGTTCCTCGACCGATTCGGCCCCGACGATCCCTCGCATCTGGCCGATTTCGCGGCGAGTCTGACCACCTCGACCAAGGATCAGCTCCAGGAGGTGCTGGAGATCCTGCCGCTCCTGCAACGCATGGAGAAGGTGCTGGTCCTGCTCAACAACGAGCTGGAACTGGCCCGCGCCCAGCAGAAGATCCGGCGCACGGTCGAAGAGAAGATGCACAAGCAGCAGCGCGAGTTCTTCCTGCGCGAGCAGCTCAAGGCGATCCAGAAGGAACTGGGCATCGCCAAGGACGACCGCACCGCCGAGATCGACAAGTTCCGCGAACGGCTCGCAAAGCTCACTCTGACCGAGCAGGCTCGGAAGCGCGTCGACGAGGAACTCGACAAACTCGGGATGCTGGAGACCGGCTCGCCCGAGTATGCCGTCACCCGTAACTATCTGGACTGGATCACGCTCCTGCCCTGGGGCCGGCATTCGGATGACATCCTGGATCTCAAGCGCGCGCGGCGCATCCTCGACCGCGATCATTACGGTCTGGAGGACGTCAAGGAACGCATCCTCGAATTCCTGGCCGTCGGCATCCACAAGGGCGAGATCTCGGGCTCCATCATCCTGCTGGTCGGACCGCCAGGCGTGGGCAAGACCTCGATCGGACACTCGATCGCCGACGCGCTCGGGCGGCGCTTCTATCGCTTCTCGGTCGGCGGCATCCGCGACGAGGCCGAGATCAAGGGCCATCGGCGTACCTACATCGGCGCCATGCCGGGCAAGTTCCTGCAAGCCATGAAGGAGGTCGAGACCTCCAATCCGGTGATCCTGCTCGACGAGATCGACAAGATCGGCGCCTCCTACCACGGCGACCCGGCCTCGGCGCTGCTCGAAGTGCTCGACCCGGAGCAGAACACCGACTTCCTCGATCATTATCTGGATCTGCGCTTCGATCTGTCCAAGTCGCTGTTCGTCTGCACCGCCAATCAGCTCGATACGATTCCGGGGCCGCTGCTCGACCGCATGGAGGTCATCAAGCTCTCGGGCTACATCGCCGAGGAGAAGCTCCAGATCGCCAAGAAGTATCTGCTGCCGCGCCAGATCGAACGCGCCGGAGTGGGCAAGAAGGCGGTCAAGCTCGACAGCGCCACGCTGCGCGCCCTGATCGAGGGCTATGCGCGCGATGCCGGGGTGCGCCGGTTGGAGAAACAGCTCGGCAAGATCGTGCGCAAGGTCGCGGTGCGGATGCTCGAAGGTGAGGAGACCCCGATCCGGGTGCGGGAGCAGGATCTCAAGGGCTATCTCGGAAGCCCCGTGTTCCGCGACGAGCGCAAGCTCTCAGGGCCGGGCGTGGTCACGGGGCTGGCCTGGACGGCCATGGGCGGCGCAACGCTCTCGATCGAGGCCGCGCACACCCACAGCTTTACGCGCGGCTTCAAGCTCACCGGCCAGCTCGGCGATGTGATGAAGGAATCGGCCGAGATCGCCTACGGCTATGTGGTCAGCCATGCCCAGGATTTCGGCGTCGATCCCGAGTTCTTCGAAAAATCCTTCATCCATGTCCATGTCCCGGCCGGCGCCACGCCCAAGGACGGCCCCTCGGCCGGCATCACCATGGCCTCGGCACTGCTGTCGCTGGCGCGCAAGCAGCCGGTGCGCCGCATCGCCATGACCGGCGAGATCACCCTCACCGGCGAGGTGTTCCCGGTCGGCGGCATCCGCGAAAAGCTCATCGCCGCCCGTCGCGCCGGGATCAAGGAGATCATCCTGCCCGCCGACAATCAGGGCGACTTCGAGGAAGTGCCCGAGCACGTGCGCAAGGGGCTGGAGGTCCATTTCGCCTCGCGCTTCGAGGACGTGCTGCCCTGGCTGTTCAAACGCTGAGCCGAGCGGGCCGAACCGCACCCGCCGCCGCGCCGGCTCAAGGAATCGCACGGCACGCCGATACACTCGCCATGTAGGCGGGTGCGGGCGTCGGCGACAGAGCCGACCCGACCCCAGGTCGAATCATCGGCGTCTTGCCTGGAGTCAGCGGTGAACAACAGACTGGAACGCGGAGCCCACGCAACGGGCACGAGGGCCGTGGTCGAGCCGATCGCGGCCCACTGGCAGGACGAGCGGCTGTGGCTGGAACTCGTCTCAGATCCCAAGACCCGTCATTGGTCGGTGCGGGTACACGACGGACGTGAACGTCCGGCGCGCCGCCATCTCGGTCTGGAGCAGGCGCTGGGCGTGCTGGCCTGTAGCGCTCGCCCCCTGGGCCGGAGGGGCGCCTGAATGTCGGTCGAGGTGCCGGTTTCATGTCGGATCGAGGGTGCAAGTGTCAGCGAGCCGTCGTTTCAGGCCGCGATCAGACGCCGTCCACCCCAAGTCCTGGGCTGGAGTCAGTTGGCACAGACTTCGCTTGACCCTGAATATGACTCATCTTTCAGGGGGCGTCATGTGTCAACGAATCATCAAGCCGATACGTCACGACTCGCACTCGTCGCCACGGCCGGTCCCAGTCGCCGCCAACCCCCCGAGACCATCGATACCGTCCGCTTCCTGCAGGCCGTCACCGCCTCACTGGAGCTGGAGGAGGTGCTCGGCGCGCTCAACGAATTCCTACACCAGGCCTTCGGCCACGGCGGCTGGGAGTATCGTGGCCCGAGCGACGAACCTCGTCTCGCGGGCGGTCACTCCGACCGTCACCGGATCGAATATACCCTGACGCTCAACGGGCAGGACTTGGGCGCGCTCAAGCTCATGCGCGGACGGCGCTTCTCCGAGGACGATCAGCAGCGCATCGAGGGGTTGCTGGCCCTCGCCGCGCCCGCCATCCGGAACGCCCTGCGTTTCTCGCACGTCAATCGCCAGCTGGAGCGCGATCCCCTGACGGGACTCGGCAACCGCCGCGCCCTGACGCTCCAGGGCGAACAATGGCTGGCCGACAGCGTGCGTCATCACCATTCGCTCTCGATGCTGGTGCTGGATCTCGACAGCTTCAAGGCCGTCAACGACACCCATGGCCACCCGGTCGGCGACCGTATCCTGTGCAAGGTCGCCGAGACCCTGATGACCGTGACCCGCACCGCCGACCTGTGCGTGCGCCTAGGCGGTGACGAGTTCGTCGTGCTCCTGCCCGAGACCGGCCTGGACGCGGCTCAGGACTGCGCCGAGCGCATCCGTCGCGCGCTGGCACGGCAGTTCGTCGAGACCGAATCCGGCCGGCGCGTCGGGATCAGTGTGAGCATCGGCGCCGCGACCCTGAGAGCCGACATGAGCCTCGATCAGCTCTACCAGCACGCCGATGCCGCCCTCTATGTCGCCAAACAAGCACGCGAACGGGATCCGGCGGTCACCACCCAGGCCAAGCCGCGAGCGGCCACGCAACGCCCCGCCGGGCGCCCGACGATGCGCAAGGAGTGACGCGATCGACACCACGCGACAGCGACTTCGTTTAGACTGTCCCGCCATGTTCGCTTCATCCTTTTCCACACAAGCCTCGGGACAGCAAGTAGCATGTTGAAGAACACTCGATTGAGCGTGAAGCTGGCCGCCAGTTTTCTGGCGATGGCGTTGATTGTGTTGATCCTCGGTCTTCTCGGGATTCGAGGTGAACTGAGTATGCGCGACCATCTCATCTCGATGAGCCGGGAAAGTCTGCCGGCGATCGTACAGCTCAATCGACTCAATTACGAGCGCGTCCGGATTCGCAGCCAGACCTTCGAAATCAAGAGCTTGACGACCTGGAGCACGCGCACCCGCGAGTTGATCGAGCAGGTCATGCGCCAGCGTGTCGCCTCCTGGAACGTCGTCGAGGAGGCGCTGGCGCAATTCGAACGCCTGCCTCAGTCCGTCGACGAGCAGGCGATCTTCTCGGCCCTCAAGACCGACTACACCACCTGGCGTGAGCATTACACCGAACTCGATCGCTTGACGCGCGCCATGCTCGAAGCCCCGGATCAGGAGACCTATTCGGTCGTGCTGGCGCAGTTCGGGCAGCGTGTCGACGACATCTTCCCGGTCTCGGACCGGGTCGCCGTGCTCATCGAATCCCTGGTCGCACTCAAGAACAAGTCTTCGAGCGATACCCTGGCCCAGGCTCGGCATGAAAGCGATCTCATGGTCATGCTCTATGGCATCGCCATGATCGTGGGACTGGCGCTGGCCGGCATCCTCGGTTTTCTCATCACCCATGACACGCTGCGCCGTCTGGGCGGCGAACCGGCGCAGGTGCTGGCCGTCGTCAACCAGCTCGCCGAGGGTGATCTGACGACCAACATCCATCTGCGTCCCGGAGACGAAACCAGTCTCATGGCCGCCATGGCACGCATGGTCGAGAACATGCGGCGCGTCCTGCGCGATGTCTCCAACGCCAGCTCACAGGTCGCGGCCGCCGCCGTCGAACTCTCGGCCACCAGTGAGGAGACCAACCAGCAGGTGCGCGTCGAGCAATCCGAGACCGATCAGGTCGCTACCGCGATGAACGAGATGACCGCTACGGTCGAGGAGGTCGCGCGTCATGCCGCCGCCGCCGCGCGCGCCGCCCAGGATACCGACCGCGAGACCGAGGCCGGCAGCCAGGTGGTCGCGCAGACGATCTCGGCGATCGATCTGCTGGCGCAGGAGGTCGAGTCGGCCGGTCAGGTGATCGCGCGACTCTCCGAAGACAGCGCCGAGATCGGCGCGGTGCTGGACGTCATCCGCGGCGTGGCCGAGCAGACCAATCTGCTGGCGCTCAACGCCGCCATCGAGGCCGCGCGCGCCGGTGAGCAGGGACGCGGCTTCGCCGTCGTGGCCGCCGAGGTGCGCACCCTGGCCAGCCGCACCCAGTCTTCGATCCAGGACATCCAGGAGAAGATCGAGCGGGTGCAGAACGGTTCGGCGGGCGCGGTCTCGGTGATGGCCAAGGGGCAGGAGATGGCGCGCGAGAGCGTGGCTCAGGCCCGGCGTGCCGGCGAATCGCTCCAGACCATCAGCGCCGCCATCACCAGCATCGCCGACATGAACCGTCAGATCGCCGGCGCCGCCGAGGAACAGACGGCGGTGGCCGAGGAGATCAACCGCAACATCCACACCATCTCCTCGACGGTCGATCAGACCGCCGCCGGCGCGGCCCATATCGCCAGTGCCAGCGAGGAACTGGCGCGGCTGGCCAGCATGCTCCAGGAGCGGGTCGCGCGCTTCAGGCTCTGAGGTCGGAGAATCCCGTCATTCCAGAGGTTCGTCGCCGTGTCGGACGAACCTCCGGATCAAGTCCTCCAGCAGTGCCGGGTTGAGCGGCTTGACGATATGCTCGTCGAGGCCGAACTCCAGACAGCGTTCGCGCTCACTCTCCAGATCCAGGCTGCTCATGCCGACGATGGGGGTGCGGCGCGCGCCCGAATCCTCCAGGCGGCGCATGGCGCGTGCGACCTCGATCCCGTCGACGTCCGGCAGGTAGAGATCCAGGAACACCAGATCATAGGTCTCGGAGCGGAACTGCTCGAGGGCCAGTCCACCACTGTTGACGATCAGGGTCTCGTGGCCCCACTCCTGGAGCAGGGTGCTGGCGAGTTTTTGATGCAGCAAGCCGCTCTCGACCAGCAGGATGCGCAGGCGCCGGCGGTACTCGACCAGCATGTGTCGCGTGAGCAGCGGGCGCGGCTGGGGCGACTCATCGGACATGAGCAGACGGGTGAGCAGCTCGCGCAATTCGCGCGGCGAGGCCGGCTTGGTGAGGAAGGCGTCGATACCGGCCTCGCGGCAACGCCGGGCGTCGCCGCGCTGTCCGATCGAGGCCAACATCACGAGCGCTGCCTGCTCGACCGCGAGCTCGTCCCGCAACCGGGTCGCCAACTCGAATCCATCGAGTTCGGGGAGTGTGGAGTCGAAGACATAGACATCGAACGCCTGCCCCCGCGCCTGATGCGCGCGCGCCAGTTCGAGTGCCTGACGTCCGGTGCTCGCCTCCCGGACCTCGAAGCCCCAGTGCCTGAACCAATAGGCCAGCGTGCGTCGCGCGACCGCCTGGTCGTCGACGAGGAGCGCGCGTCGTCCGGGCCAGCTCGCCATAGGGCGTGGCGGTGTCTCACTGAGATCCAGCCGTGGGAGCGGGAGCGTGAAATGCAGGCCGGCAGGCTCCAGGGTGTCGATCCAGACCCGTCCGCCCAGGTGCTCGATCAGACGCGCACAGGTGGCCAGGGAGCATCCGCCCTCGCCGAAGCCGTGCTCGATCGCCGCACCGACCGCCGTGCTCGGATCGATCAGCCCCTGGAGATCGGTGAGCGGGAGCCTGAGACCCAGTGCCGAGAACTGGATCCAGTCCAGCGTCGGGTGCTCGGTGTTCAGGCGTCGCGTCTGGAGCCGGAGACCGTCGTCGCGGACGAAGGCGAGCGCCGCTCTCCAGAGCGTGGTCGACACCTGACGGATTCGGCCCGGATCGCCCTGGCTATGCGTGGGCAGGAGATCGAGTTGTTCGTAGCGGACCCCGAGTCCCCGGCGCTGGGCTTCGGTCGTGAGTGCCTCGACCAGATCGGCGATCAGCACCGATGGGTTGAAGGGAATCTGCTCGATGGTCATCTGACCGGTCTCGATGCGCGCGGAATCGAGCAGTTCGTCGATCTGGCCGAGCAGACGGGCGGTCGATGAGCGGATGAGATGGAGATAGTGGCGCTGGGTCTGGTCGAGCGATGTATGCAGCGTCAGTTCGCTGAGTTCCAGGATATCCTTGACCGGGTTGCGGATCTCGCGGCCGATGTCGGCGAGGCGCTGGTTGCGGGCCAGGTGCGCCGATTCGATCCGACGTCGGGTCTGGGCGTCGCGACGTGCGCTAAGCACGGATTGCGCCAGGAACAAGGCCGCCAGAGACAGCCCCTGCCGGAGATCCGGTGTCGGCGCACTGGCCGTCGCCGGAAGCACCAGGATCAGGAGACCGAATCCGGGGAGTCGCGCGGCCAGCACATGGCCCAATTCACCCGTGGTCAGGATCGGAAGTCCCTGTGGGTGCTCGGCCAGGGCCGTTTCCAGCGTGCTCGGCGACCAGTCGTCCCAGAAGGCGCCATAGAGCGGGTCGCGTGGGAGTGCCTCGGGATACAGGCAGACGATGGGTGGCCGGCCGGGCGGGGTGGTGGCCGGAGACTCCAGCACGGCGGCACCGCTCGCGTCGAGCCGGCGGACCAGCTCGGTCAGGAAACGCTGGAGCAGCGACTCCAGTTCGAGCGAGTCATCGATCGCCCGCGACAACTCGCCGAGCAGCTCGTAGGCATTGGAGGGGGTCATGATCGTCGATGGTCCGAGCGGGCGTTGCGCGATGGTTCGGGTGGCGGCGAGGGGCGTCTGGAACGCCCTCCGTCGAGCCTATGCAGCGAATCACTATAATCGAGTCACCCGGCTTCGTCATCCCAGGGCGAGAGGGGACGGCGATCCCTCGCCGTCGGATCTCAGTCGACGTCCGTGTCCATGGCGGACGCGGGGTCCGCTGCTTCTTCGTCGGTCGCGGGTGGCGCCGGCTCCTCCGAGTGCGTGGACTCAGGTTCGGCGTCGGTCGCCGGCTCGGGGGCCGGTTCGGGCTGGACGAGGAGCTTGGAGCGCTCCAGATCGACCAATTCCATCAGGTCGTATTTCGAGAGCTTGAAGACTTGGGGACGGTCGGCGCTCCTGAGCACGGAGTCCTCGCTCTCGGCGAGCTTGGCGATGCGGTAGGTGCGCGATTCGCCCTCGCTGAGTTCGATCTTCAGCTCCAGCACGGAGGCGGCCGGATCTTCGGCCGGCGCGTCCGCCATGGCGAAGACATCGCGGTAGCTGAGGTTGGCCAGGGTACGCACCAGTTCACGCGCCTTGTCCTGATCCAGCGTTTCGCTCGCGTCGGCTCCGGCCAGACGCCAGTTCTCGCCGTCCTTCTCCAGCCGCCAGTCGGAGCCTTCGATGGCCGTGATCTTTTCCTGATCGATGCGCAGCTGTCCCTGGTCGAGCCAATCGACGCGCCGGTTGGAGACATCGGCGATGGCTAGATCCAGTTCGTAGACGGCCGAGTCGTCCGCCGGGCGTCCGAACAGACGCCGGAAACGTGGTGTCTCGCCCAGGATCAGGGTCGCGATCTGTCCCTGTGCGCCTTCGAGCGTCAGGCGTCGGTTGAAGCCGGTGTCGGCGACCTTGAAGCGTGCGCGCGCTTCGGCGCTGGTGGCCGTGGGCAGCGGGCGCTTGAGTGCGGCCAGCGTGGTCAGGAGCTGATCGGCTTTGAAGCCGGCGGCGGGGAAATCGCCCAGTTCGCCGACCACCCAGGCGCCGCCGTCGCGCCGTTCGAGGTGCACCGGATCGGCGCCGTCCGAGCCTTCGATACGGATCGCCGTCACCTGCTCGGGCTTGAAATCGAGCAGGGGCGCTTGCGGGGCGAAGGCGCGGGTGCTCGGGGCGCTCAGGCTCTGGCCGAGCGCGATCAGCAGTTGCAGCGCTAGCAGACCGGCCAGTCCCATGACCAGGGGTGTGCGCAGATCCGGACGCCAGCCGAGATCGGCCTTGGGCACCTGAGCCTTGGTGTCGGCGGCGGTCGTTTCGCTCGCTGCCTTCGAGAGGGATGTCGAGTTGGTCGCTGTCATGGTTCACTGACCTCCTTGACCCAGGATGGCGGCATGGTAGCGGGCGCGACGGGCGCGGGCGCGACGATGCAGCGCGTAGACGAGTGCCAGCCCGCCGAGTGCCAGCAGATAATTGAGCGTCTCCCAGAAGACGCGCGCCTCGCGCCCGATGGGATCGAGCAGACGTCCGAACTGGCCGTGGCCGCGCAGCGACAGCAGGCCGCGATCTTCCAGCGACCAGTCGACGGCGTTCTGGACCAGTTCGAGCGGCTTGAGATAGCGGCTCTGGGTGGCTTCGTTGGCGAGACGGATGGCGGTGTCGCTCAGGAAGCTGGACGAACCGATCAGGATCAGCCGTGCCGACTCGGGCGAGCTGTCGATGACGCTCGAGATCACCGGCGGCTTGGAGGCGTCCGGATGCTGCGCGTCCTCATCCTCTTTGCTGTCGGCTTCGGACTCGACCTCGTCCCTAGCGAGCAGCGGCGAGGGCTGACCGGCGAAGGGCGAGTCGAAGCGGCCCTCGACGGCGACCGCCAACAGCTTGCGTCCCCGATCCTCGCCACGCGGGAAGCCGAGCGCGCCATGCGCCTCGAAGTCGGGCTGCATGTTCTCCGAGTCACTGCTCCAGGCCGCGTCCGAACTCTGGAGCAGGCGCGTGACCCGGCGTCCGGCGTTCTTCGTCGCGTCGAGCGTGATCGGCGATGACCAGTTGAGCGTGATCTGACCCAGACCGGCGGTGATCGGGCTGTCCTCGGCCAGTCCCTCGCCCCGGATGTCGGGGAAATAAGGATAGTCGAGCGTCCGGATCTCCTGGACCGTGAAGCCGCCCAGATTGCGCTGGACCGGGATCGGGAAGGGCGTGTTGCGCGGGTCGAGCACCAGGCTGGATTCGAGCTTCAAACCATGATGCGCGAGCCAGTCGCCCAAGCCGGTGTCGATCTTGCGCGCGCCGATGGCCCCGCCCGCCAGATCCAGATCGAAGCTGGACGCGGCCAGGATCACGGTTCCGCCCTGCATCAGGAATTGGTCGATGGCGAAGCGCTGTTTCTCGTCCAGCGACTCGGGACCGACGACCAGCAGCAGATCGGCGTCCTCCGGCGCCTGACCCGAGGTGAGATCGGTCTCGCGCAGGTTGAAGCTGTCTTGGAGCGTCTGACGCAGCAGGCTGTAGTCGTCGCCCGTCGAGCCGCCCATGCCGAAGGGGTTGGGCTTGGGGGCGGGCGCGAAGAGTGCCACGGTGCGCAGTACGCCGGGTGCGAAACGCTTGATCGCCGATTCGATCGAACGGTTCAGCCCACTGCGGTCCAGCGATTCGGGCAGCGGCACCGGGATGCTCCGTGCGCCATCCTCCAGCACCAGATAGAAATAGAAGGGTGTGGGATCGAGCAGACTGACCACCAGCGGCTCGAAGCCATACTGCTCCCGGATCTTCTTGGCCAGGGCGCCGTCACCGGCCGCCGGGTCTTGAATCTCGAAGCTGAAACGTCCGTTCGACTTGGAGCGCAACTCGCCCAGGATGGACTCCAGATCGGTGCGCAAACCCGGAAGCGGCTCGGGCAGCGTGTCCGATGCCGAGACGAACGCCTTGAGCGTCAGCGGCTTGGACAGGTTGGCGAACAGATCGCCGCCGCCCTGATAGCCCTGGAGCACCTTGCGGATGGTGCGCGTCAGGTCGTACTCGGGATGGCGCAGACGCACGTCGAGATCCGTCTCGCTGCGGACCTTGACGTCGATCAGATCCCGGAAGCTCAGGGTCTCGTACTGATCGCCGTACTTGATCAGGATGTCGAAATAGGAATTGACCACGGCGGCCTGATACTTGGTCGCGGTCTGGAAGGCGACCGGCCGGATGCCGTACTGCTCGCCGGCCTCGCGCTCCAGCTCGGGCGACTGCTGAGGATCGACGATCTCCACGCGCACCCTGTCGCCGCCGGCGATCTGATATTCCTCCAGCAGGTCGCGCAGTTGCGGCACCAGGGGCGCGAGCAACGGATGGGTCTGGGCGCTGAAATAGCCCCGGATCAGCAGCGGTTCCTGGAGCTGGGACAGATAGGTTCGGGTCGCCTCGGAGAGACTGTAGAGCCGGCCCTCGGTCAGATCGGCGCGCGCGCCGGTCACGCCCTGTATCCAGAGATTGGCCGCAATCAGGTTGGCCACCGCCAGCCCCGTGACCAGGGTCCAGCGCCGATGATGGCGCGGGTTGGCTTCCGGCTCGGCCCAGCGCAGACGTTCGAGGCCGTGGATAGTGAGTGCCAGGAAGACGCCGGTCAGGCTCAGGTAGTAATAGAGATCGCGCACATCGATCACCCCGCGCGTGATCGACTCGAAGCGCGCGCCGCTGCCGAGCAGCCGCAGGAGTTCACCGCCGCCGTGTCCGACCAGACTGGTGAGCGCCGGCGAGCCGATGACATAGAAGGCCGCGCTGACCAGGGTCGCGCCGATCAGGGCCACGATCGGATTGTCGGTCCGCGCCGAGACGAAGAGTCCGATGGCGACATAGGCCGAGGCCAGCAGCAGCGCCGCCAGATAGGCGCCGACGACCGGACCCCAGTCGAGCGGCCCGAGCAGCGAGACCGTGATCGGTAGCGGCAGGGTCAGGGCCAGCGCCACGGCCACCAGACCCAGTGCGGCCAGGAACTTGCCGAGCACCAGCCTGGGTGTGGCCACCGGCAGGGTCAGCAGGTTTTCGAGCGTCCCGGCGCGCCGCTCCTCGCTCCACATCCGCATGGTGAGCGCGGCACAGAGGAAGATCAGCAGGATCGGCATCCACTCGAACAGCGGACGTGCGTCGGCGATGTTGCGGGCGAAGAAGGCATCCACCCAGAAGAAGACGAACAGCGACACCGCCAGGAAGGTGCCGATGAAGATATAGGCCACCGGCGAGCCGAAGAAGGCCGCCAGCTCGCGGCGGGCCACGCGCGTGATCTCAGCCATGGGGCGCCTCCATCCGTTCCAGGGTCACGGCGCCGAACAGCGCCTCCAGGTCTTGGCGTTCGGTCTCCAGACCATGCAGCGACCAGCCGCGCTCGCAGACGGCGCGGGCGACGCCGGGGGCGGCCGATTGAGCGTCGTCGGTCTCCAGGGCGAAGCGCCGACGGGCGCCGTCTTCATCCAACAGGGCCGCCGAGCCGATGCCGTCCAGCGCCGAGAGCACCGGCAACGCCTCGTCCGGTTCGCGATCCAGCGTCACCACCAGACGCGGCCGGCGTCCGATGGCATCGAGCCGGCTGTCGAGCGCCAGTTGACCGCCGCGCATGATGAGCACCCGCCCGCAGACCGCTTCGACCTCTTGCAGGATGTGGGTCGAGATGATGAGCGTGGCCTCGCGTGCCAGCTCGCGCACCAGGGCGCGCATGTGCTGGATCTGGGCCGGGTCGAGTCCGTTGGTCGGTTCGTCGAGGATGAGAAAGCGCGGCTCGTGCAGGATGGCCTGGGCCACACCGACGCGCTGACGGTAGCCGCGCGACAGGGTGCCGATGGCGGCGGTCGCCTTGGCGCCGAGTTCGGTGCGCTCGACGGCGCGACGGATCGCCGCCGGACGTCGGTCGGGCGACAGCCCCAGCAGCGAGGCCTGATAGTCCAGTGAATCGAGCACCGTCATCTCGGGATAGAGCGGACAGTTCTCGGGCAGATAGCCGATGCGGCGTTGCGCCTCGCGGCGCTGTTCGGCGATGTCCAGTCCGTCGATCCGGATCGTTCCGGCGCTCGGTTCGAGATAGCCGGTCAGCATCTTCATGATGGTGGTCTTGCCCGCGCCATTGTGGCCGAGCAGACCCACGATCTCACCCGTGTCGATGCTGAACGAGACGTCCTGGACCGCCTTGAGTGCGCCATAACGGCGACTGAGGTGGCGAACCTCGATCATTGAGTCTCTCCTGTCTCGATTGCTCGCGGTGTCTTGGAGGGCAGGGCGCAGCGGCCCCATACGGGCGCGGATTTCAACCAAGGCGGTTGAAGCGTGCAAGTGGGCCGTGGTGGCTGGACAGGCGCAGCATCTACGGATCAACAAAAAAGAAATTACAAATCAATATCTTGCGCCTATCGCTCACAGATGGGATCCAGAGTTAAATTTTGTTTAGCCCTTTGCCTGAGGCGCTTTGCACCCTCATTTATGTTATAAATTGCGTACGCAATTGATAATCATCGAGGCCATTATGAGTCTTCGAATCGGTATGCGCGAGCTGCGCGAAAAACTGTCCGAGTATCTGGATTCATCGATCCCCATCGAGGTGACACGTCACGGCCAGACGATCGGTTTCTACATCCCGGTACCCAAATGCCCGAATCAGTCGGAGCGCGAGGCCATGCTTGAGGCCGGTCGTCGTATGCGCGAGGAAATGGCCCGACTCGGCATCAGCGAAGAGGAGCTCATGGCGGACTTCCAGCATTGGCGCAAGCACCACGATGCCGCCTAGTCGCGCACTGCTCAGAGTCGGACCAGGATTCGCCCATGCGTCCGGCCGGCGAGCACACGCTCGAACACCTCGGCCAGTCCATCCGGCGCGACGGTTTCGCTCAGCAGCGCATCCAGGTCCGTCGGTCGCCAGTCGTCGGCCAGATGTTGCCACAGCTCGGTACGCAGCGGGTTGGGGACATCCACCGAGTTGCAGCCGAGCAGACTTACGCCACGCAGGATGAAGGGCATGACCGTGGTGTGCAGCTCATGCCCGCCCGCCAGCCCGATGGCGGCGATGTTGCCGCCGGGGACCGTGGTACGGGTGATCCGGGCCAGCAGTTCGCCGCCGACGTTGTCGATGGCGCCGCCCCATTCGGCCTTCTCCAGCGGTCGGGTCGCGCCGGCCAGGGCCTCGCGGTCGATGATCCGCGCGGCGCCCAATCCTTTCAGCCAGTCGTGCAGATCCGGCTTGCCCGAGAGCGCTGCGACCTCATAGCCGAGCCGGGCGAGGATGGCCACCGCCATGGAGCCGACTCCGCCGCTGGCGCCTGTCACCAGGATCGGTCCCAGCTCGGGGCGCTGACCATTGACCTGCATTCGATGCACGGCCAGCGCGGCCGTGAATCCCGCTGTGCCCAGGATCATGGCCGCGCGTGCATCGAGTCCCGCCGGCATGGGCACCAGCCAGTCGCCGGGGACACAGAGGTATTCGGCATAGGCGCCGTCGTGGTCGAAGCTCAATCCCCAGCCGGTGGCGATGACCGCATCCCCGGCCCGATACTTCGGATGTCGGGAGGCCTCGACCTCACCGGCCGCATCGATGCCGCCGACCAGCGGAAAGGTCCGCAGAATCTTGCCGCGCCCCGTGCCGGCGAGTGCGTCCTTGTAGTTGACGCTGGAATAGCGGACCCGGATCAACACCTCGCCCTCGGTCGGTTCCGGCTTGGGTAGCGGCTCGATGCCGGCGTGATGGCCCTGGGCGTCGTTGTGGATGCGGAAGGCGGAATACAGATGCATGGGGTATGACCTCGGGATGGTGTTTTTTGGAACCGCAAAGACGCGAAGACCGCAAAGCGTTCGAAATCTTCGACGCCCGTGATGGTTCTTGCGTCTCCGTGTGGTCGGTGTGGAGACCGACGCGGGTCAGGCCACCGTCACCGGAATCCCCGCGATCCGTCCGCGCCACTCGGCAGGTCCGATCTGGTGCACCGATTCGCCCCGGCTGTCGACCGCGACCGTCACCGGCATGTCCTCGACCACGAACTCGCGGATCGCCTCCATGCCGAGATCCTCGAAGGCGACCAGCCGCGAGGACTTGATGGCCTTGGAGACCAGATAGGCCGCGCCGCCGACCGCCATCAGATAGACTGCGCCATGCTGCTTGATCGACTCGATCGCCGCCGGTCCGCGCTCGGCCTTGCCGATCATGCCGATCAGCCCGGTCCGGGCGAGCATGATCTCGGTGAACTTGTCCATGCGCGTGGCGGTGGTCGGTCCGGCCGGTCCCACGATCTCGTCGCGTACCGGATCGACCGGGCCGACGTAATAGATGAAGCGATCGGTGAGATCCACGCCTGCCGGCAGGGATTCGCCGCGTGCGAGCAGATCGGCGATGCGCTTGTGCGCCGCATCGCGTCCGGTGAGCAGCCGGCCCGAGAGCAGCAGCCGCTCGCCCGGGCGCCAGCTCGCGATCTCGGCGCGCGTGAGTCCGTCGAGATTCACGCGCCGCGCCGTGCTGTCGGGCGCCCAGGTGATCGCCGGCCAATCCGCCAGACGCGGCGGTTCCAGCTGCACCGGGCCTGAGCCGTCGAGGACGAAGTCCAGATGTCGGGTCGCGGCACAGTTGGGGATCATGGCCACCGGCAGCGAGGCGGCATGGGTGGGGTAGGTGAGGATCTTGACGTCCAGCACCGTGGTCAGCCCGCCGAGTCCCTGAGCGCCGATGCCGAGCGCGTTGACCTTCTCGAACAGCTCCAGACGCAGTTCCTCGATCGGATCGGCTGGGCCGCGTGCCTGGAGTTCATGGACGTCGATGTGTCCGAGCAGGGCTTCCTTGGCCAGCAGCATCGCCTTCTCGGCCGAGCCGCCGATGCCGATGCCGAGCATTCCGGGCGGACACCAGCCTGCGCCCATGGTCGGCACCGTCTTCAGCACCCAATCGACCAGGTTGTCGCTCGGATTGAGGATGGCGAACTTGGCCTTGTTCTCCGAGCCGCCGCCCTTGGCCGCGAGCCGCACCTCGACCCGATCGCCGGGCACCAGCTCGACATGGACCACGGCCGGGGTGTTGTCGCCGGTATTCGTGCGCGCACCGATCGGTGGGGACACGATCGAGGCACGCAGCACATTGTCCGGGTGCAGATAGGCGCGGCGCACGCCCTCGTCGACCAGCGCCTGAAGGCTTTGCTGAGTATCCCAACGCACATCCATGCCGACCTTGAGGAAGACCACTACCGAGCCGGTATCCTGACAGATGGGCCGGTGCCCCTCGGCGCACAGCCGCGAGTTGTAGAGGATCTGGGCCATGGCATCGCGCGCGGCCGGCGACTGCTCGGCCTCATAGGCGGCACCCAGCGCCTGGATGTAGTCGCGCGGGTGATAGTAGGAGATGAACTGGAGCGCGTCGGCAATGCTCCGGATGAAATCGGATTCGCGGATGGTGGTCATGATGGCTCGGGTTTGCGGGAGATTCGAGGGTGTTTTGCGGCAGTGTATATCAGCGGCCCATCGAACCTGAAACGCAGACCGACTCATCAGTCGATCAGAATTTTCTGATAGTTTTCAAATGCGCGCGCCCTCGATCAGGGCGAGGGCGGTCATCGGAGTCGCACCCGTTCGCGGACCTCGATCACTGGTCGCTACAAAAAAGACTTGCAGCCGTCGGCGTCGGCTTGTACTATGGCCGTCTCTTGACGACAGGCGCGTAGCTCAGTTGGTTAGAGCACCACCTTGACATGGTGGGGGTCGTTGGTTCGAGTCCAATCGCGCCTACCAACACCGGCTGTCAGCCTTCAGCGATCAGCTTTCAGCATGAAAACCGGCTGAGAGTCCTTCGCTGAGGGCCGGCGGCTTTTTTATTGCCCGCATTTCGAGCCGCGCCAGTTTAGCATCGATCCCCGATGCCGGGCGTCTCGAAAGACTCACGCGATCCCTCGTATCGATCGCCACTGAAACCCAGGATCCAAGATGCCTCTGATTACGCTCCCCGATGGCTCCCAGCGCTCCTTCGAGCAGCCCGTCAGCGTCCATGACGTCGCCGCCGCCATCGGCCCAGGTCTGGCCAAGGCCGCGCTCGCCGGTCGCGTCGACGGTCGGCTCGTCGATACCTCCCATGTCATCGATCAGGACTCCGAACTCGCCATCGTCACCGGCAAGGACGAGGCGACCGCGCTCGAACTGCTGCGCCACGACGCCGCCCATGTGATGGCGCAGGCCGTGCAGGAGCTCTATCCGGGCACCCAGGTCACCATCGGCCCGGCGATCGAAAACGGCTTCTATTACGACTTCGCCCGCGACGAGCCCTTCACGCCCGCCGATCTGGAGCGCATCGAAGAACGCATGCACGAGATCGTCAAGCGCGATCTGCCCATCGTGCGCGAGGTCATGGATCGCGAGGAGGCCAAGCGCGTCTTCGCCGAGCTGGGCGAGCACTACAAGGTCGAGATCATCGACGACATCATCCCGGCGGGCGAAGAGGTTTCCATCTACCGCCAGGGCGACTGGTTCGACGTCTGTCGCGGCCCGCATCTGCCGAGCACCGGCAAGCTCGGCAACGGCTTCAAGCTGACGAAGCTCGCCGGCGCCTACTGGCGCGGCGACTCGCGCAACGCCATGCTGCAACGCATCTACGGCACCGCCTGGCGCGACAAGAAGGAACTCAACGCCTACCTGCATCGCCTGGAAGAGGCCGAGAAGCGCGATCATCGCAAGCTCGGCAAGCAGCTCGACCTGTTCCACTTCCAGGACGAAGCCCCCGGCATGGCCTTCTGGCACGCCAAGGGCCGCGTGGTCTATCGGCTCGCCGAGACCTACATGCGCGAGAAGCTCGACGAATACGGCTATCAGGAAGTCGAGACCCCGCAGGTGCTCGACCGCTCGCTGTGGGAGCGTTCCGGCCACTGGGACAAGTTCGCCGGCGGCATGTTCACGACGCATCTGGATGATCGTGATTTCGCCATCAAGCCGATGAACTGCCCCGGTCACATCCAGCTCTACAACCAGGGGCTCAAGAGTTATCGCGACCTGCCGCTACGCATCGCCGAGTTCGGCGTGGTGCATCGCAACGAGCCGTCCGGCACCCTGCACGGCCTGATGCGCGCGCGTCGCTTCACTCAGGACGACGCCCACGTCTTCTGCACCGAGGATCAGCTCCAATCGGAAGTCGCGACCCTGATCGACATGGTGTTCGAGACCTATCGCGATTTCGGCTTCGACGACATCGAACTGGCCCTGTCGCTGCGTCCCGACCGGCGCGTCGGCGCCGACGAACTCTGGGACAAGGCCGAGGCGGCGCTCGCTCAGTCGCTCGACGACAAGGGGCTGACCTACCGCATCCAGCCGGGCGAGGGCGCCTTCTATGGCCCCAAGATCGAGTTCACCCTGCGCGACAGCATCGGACGCGCCTGGCAGTGCGGTACCATCCAGGTCGATTTCTCGATGCCCGGTCGTCTCGGCGCGCACTACATCGCCGAGGACAACAGCAAGCAGACGCCGGTGATGATCCATCGTGCCGTCCTCGGCTCGGTCGAGCGTTTCATCGGCATCCTGATCGAACACTATGCCGGTCTGCTGCCCGTCTGGCTCGCGCCGGTGCAGGCGGTGGCGCTCAATATCACCGACCGCCAGGCCGAGTATGTCAAGGAGGTCGTTAAGACCTTGCGCGACAAGGGCTTCCGCGCCGAGTTCGACTTGAGAAACGAGAAGATCGGCTTTAAAATCCGCGAGCACACCCTGCAGCGGGTTCCCTATCTGCTCGTGGTCGGAGACCGCGAGGTCGAGGCCCGCTCATTGTCGGTCCGCAACCGCCAGGGTCAGGATCTCGGCTCCTTCAGTCTCGATGCCTTCATCGAGCGCTTGAGCCAGGACGTCGCGAACCGCATCCATTGATGGACGGTCAGAGGCGAATCGCGCCATCGGCCAATTCGCCCGGGCCGTGTTTATTCGAGTTTTTGGAGGATACCTGCTATCGCTGCGCCAAAGAGAAACCGCGTCAACAGAGAGATCAACATCCCGGAAGTCCGGCTGATCGGCGCGGATGGAAATCAGGTTGGGGTCGTCAACACCCGTGAGGCCATCGCCATGGCCGAGGAGGCGGGCTTGGATCTCGTCGAGATCGTGCCGACCTCCGAGCCTCCCGTGTGTCGGTTGATGGATTTCGGTCGGTTTCTCTTCGATCAGAAGAAGAAGAAGAACGAGGCCAAGAAGAAGCAGAAGCAGGTCCAGATCAAGGAAATCAAGTTTCGCCCAGGGACGGACGAGGGAGACTATCAGGTCAAACTACGCAACCTGACCCGTTTCCTCAATGAAGGGGACAAGGCCAAGGTCACCATGCGCTTTCGTGGGCGCGAACATGCCCACCGCGAACTCGGTCTGGAGCTGCTCCGGCGGATCGAGAACGACCTGACCGAGGTGAGCATCGTCGAACAGCAGCCGCTCATGGAAGGCCGGCAGATGGTCATGGTGCTCGGTCCCAAGAAGAAATAGCGACGCTCCGACACGCGAGCCGTCCTGATCTCCCAGGTCGAATCGAGTCAGTCATCGGGCGCCCAGGCGGCGCCCGATGCGTTCTCGATTTCGTCGGGTCTCGTGTTTGGGGTCGCCTCACAATCATCGGCAAATAGCGGAGTCATCCAGTCCCATGCCCAAGATCAAGTCCAATCGAGGAGCCGCGAAGCGCTTCAAGCGCACGCCCTCCGGTGGTGTCAAGTGCAACGCCTCGCACCGTCGTCACATCCTGACCAAGAAGTCGACCAAGCGGAAGCGTCAACTGCGTGCGCCTCAGCGCATCCACAATTCGGATCTGCGTGCCGCGCGCCGCATGATTCCGTACTGCTAGATCGCACTGACCCCCCAGACCGGAGAGTAGAGAATGCCAAGAGTCAAACGCGGCGTCACCGCCCACGCGCGGCACAAGAAGATCCTCGAAGAGGCCAAGGGCTATTATGGCGCCCGAAGCAAAGTCTTCCGGGTCGCCAAGCAAGCGGTCATCAAGGCCGGCCAGTACGCCTATCGTGACCGTCGTCAGAAAAAGCGCGAATTCCGCGCGCTCTGGATCGCCCGTATCAACGCCGCCGCGCGTGACAACGGTCTGTCCTACAGCCGTCTGATCGACGGGCTGAAGAAGGCCGGCGTCGAGGTCGACCGCAAGATGCTCGCCGACATCGCCTATCACGACAGCGTCGCCTTCGCGGCGCTGGCTGAGCAGGCGAAGGCCGCTCTGGCCTGATCCGGCGCCGGCCGCTGTCGACATAGAGGGAAAGGCCCAGGTCTTTCCCTCTTTGCTTTGATCCGTTCCACTCCCCGCCCGGTGTCCGTCTTGGGTACCGCGAGGCCGGGGAGTCGATTTTCCGGAGACCACCATGGCCGAACAGACCGCGCTCGGTATCCAGTCGCTCCAGGAGGCCGCGATCCAGGCCATCGCCCAGGCCGCCGATGCGACGGCGCTCGATCAGGTGCGCGTGCGCTATCTGGGCAAGAGCGGTGAGCTGACCGCCCTGCTCAAGCAGCTCGGCACCCTGCCGCCGGCCGAGCGCCCGGCCGCCGGCCAAGCCATCAATCAGGCCAAGGACGCCGTGCAGCAGGCGATCGAGACGCGCAAGTCCGCGCTCGAACAGACGGCGCTCGCCGCGCGTCTGGCCGCCGAGCGCATCGACGTCACCCTGCCCGGACGCGGACAGGCGCCCGGCGGACTGCATCCCGTCACCCGTGCGCTGCGACGCATCGAGCGGTTGTTCGCCAATGCCGGCTTTGCCGTGGTCGAAGGCCCCGAGGTCGAGGACGCCTATCACAACTTCGAGGCGCTCAACATCCCCGAGCACCATCCGGCGCGGGCGATGCACGACACCTTCTATTTCGATGCCGAGCGGCTGCTGCGCACCCACACCTCGCCGGTGCAGATCCGGGTGATGGAAGAACAGGCGCCGCCGCTCAAGGTGATCGCTCCGGGGCGCGTCTATCGCTGCGACTCGGATCTGACCCATACCCCGATGTTCCATCAGGTCGAGGGGTTGCTGGTCGACGAACAGGTGAGCTTCGCCGATCTCAAGGGCGTGCTCTACGATTTCCTGACCAATTTCTTCGAGCGCGATCTCAAGCTGCGTTTCCGGCCGTCCTACTTCCCCTTCACCGAACCCTCGGCGGAGGTCGACATCCAGTGCGTGATGTGCAACGGCGACGGCTGCCGCGTCTGCAAGCAGACCGGCTGGCTGGAGGTACTCGGCTGCGGCATGGTCTATCCCGAGGTCTTCCGCCATGTCGGTATCGACCCGGAGCGTCATCTCGGCTATGCCTTCGGCATGGGTGTGGAGCGGCTGGCCATGCTGCGCTACGGTATCGACGACATCCGGCTCAACTTCGACAACGATCTGCGCTATCTGCGTCAGTTTCGTTGAGCGTGGCGTGACCGGCGAGCGGATCGAGCCGCGCCTGCGCCGTCCGTCGGGGTCAGACACCAATCATCGTTTCAATTTTACCCGAGGCCCGTCAGGCGTCGGGATGGGGAAGGGGACATGCGATTCAGTGAGGCATGGCTGCGCGAATGGGTGAACCCGCCGGTCGATACCCAGCGCCTGGTCGATCAACTCAGCATGGCGGGGCTGGAGGTCGACGCGGTCGAACCGGCGGCGCCCGTCTTCAGTGGGGTCCGGGTCGGGCATGTACTCAGCGTCGAGCCGCATCCGGACGCCGCCAAGCTGCGTGTCTGCTCGGTCGATGTCGGCGAGGACGCCCCGCTCCAGATCATCTGCGGCGCGGCCAATGTCGCGGCTGGGATGAAGGTGCCGGTGGCGACCATCGGGGCCTGTCTGCCGGGGGATTTCAAGATCAAGCGCGCCAAGCTGCGCGGGGTCGAGTCGTTCGGCATGATCTGCTCGGCCGGCGAGCTGGGTCTGGCCGAGTCCTCCGACGGCATCCTGCCGCTGCCCGCCGATGCGCCCCTGGGTGAGGATTTCCGCGCCTGGCTGGCGCTCGACGATCAGTGCATCGAGGTCGATCCGACGCCGGATCGCGGCGACTGTCTCGGGCTGGCGGGACTGGCGCGCGAGGTCGCGGTCATCAATCGCGTGCCTCTGACGCCGGTGGCCGGCGAGCCGGTCACGCCGACCATTGATGACCGTTTCCCGGTCCGGTTGCAGGCGCCCGAAGCCTGTCCGCGCTATGTCTGCCGCGTCATCCGTGGCATCGATCCCAGCGCGACCACGCCGCTGTGGATGCGCGAGCGGCTGCGGCGCGGCGGCATTCGCGCCATCAGCCCGGTGGTCGACGTCACCAACTATGTGCTGCTCGAACTCGGTCAGCCGATGCACGGCTTCGATCTGGCCAAGCTCACGGGCGAGATCCGGGTGCGGATGGCCGGCGAGGGCGAGACGCTGACGCTGCTCAACGGCGAACAGGCGACCTTGCGCGCCGACACGCTCGTCATCGCCGATGCCGAACGCCCGGTCGCGCTCGCCGGCATCATGGGCGGCGCCGAGTCGGGCGTCGGTGACGAGACGCGCGACATCCTGCTCGAAAGCGCCTTCTTCGCGCCGCCGGCCGTCAGCGGCAAGGCGCGCAGTTACGGGCTGCACACCGATTCCTCGCACCGCTTCGAGCGTGGCGTCGATCCCGAACTCCAGGTGCGCGCCATCGAGCGTGCCACACGCCTGCTGCTCGACATCGTCGGCGGCGAGCCGGGGCCGGTGTGCGAAGTCAGCGCCGCCGAGCATCTGCCGCGCCCGACGCCGCTGCATCTGCGTTCCGAGCGGGTGGCGCGGATTCTGGGACTGCAACTGCCCAATGAGACCATCGAGGACATCCTCGAACGGCTCGGCATGGCCGTCGAGCGATGCGAGGACGGCTGGCAGGTCACGCCGCCGAGTGCGCGCTTCGATCTGGTGCAGGAGGTCGATCTGATCGCCGACATCGGGCGTATCCACGGCTATGACCTGATCCCGGTCAGTCATGCCGGCTCGGCCTCGGCCACCCAGTCAGACTCCGAGACTCGTTTCGAACTCGACCGCGCGCGGCTGGCGCTGGTCGATCGCGGGTTCCAGGAGGTCATCACCTACAGCTTCGTCAGTCCCGAAATGCAGGAGCTGGTCGAGCCGGGTGTCGAGACGCTCAAGCTGGCCAATCCGATCAGCGCCGAACTCTCGGTCATGCGTACCAGTCTTTGGCCCGGACTGTTGCAAACCGCCGTCTACAACCAGGCGCGGCAGATGGAGCGCGTGCGCATCTTCGAGAGCGGACTGCGTTTTCGCTTTGGCCCCGAAGGTTTAACCCAGACGCCGGGGATCGCCGGTCTGGCGGTCGGCGATCGGCTGCCGGAGCAGTGGGGCCAAAAAGGGCAGGGCGTCGATTTCTTCGATCTCAAGGCCGATGTCGAGGCGCTGCTGACCCAGACCGGCGCGCCCGCGTCCTTCCGTTTCGTGCCTGCCGAACATCCGGCGCTGCATCCGGGGCAGACCGCGCGCATCGAGCGCGACGGTCGGACGGTCGGTTTGATCGGGATGCTGCATCCGGCGCTCGCCGCGCGGCTCGACCTGACCGGTGATGTCTTCCTGTTCGAGCTCGATCTGGCCCCGCTGACGCCGGGCGTGCTGCCGCGCTACGCCAAGATCTCGCGCTATCCCGGCATCCGGCGCGATCTGGCGATTCTGGTCGACCAAGGGGTCAGCTACGAAGCGGTCGAGCAGTGCATCCGTTCGGTCGCCTCCGACCTGCTGCGCGACCTGATCCTGTTCGATGTCTACACCGGACGGAACATCGAAACAGGTCGAAAAAGTCTCGCTTTAGGATTGATTTTACAGTCGTCTTCTCAGACACTTACGGACGAAGTCATAGATGCGACGGTGGGGCGGATCCTGGAGCGCCTGACCTCCGAACTCGATGCACGCTTGAGGGATTGAACCGGTATGGCCTTGACCAAAGCCGACATGGCCGAGCATTTGTTCGAAGAGCTTGGTCTGAACAAACGCGAGGCCAAGGACATCGTCGAGATGTTCTTCGAGGAGATCCGCGCCGCCCTGGAGCGCGGCGAACAGGTCAAGCTGTCCGGGTTCGGCAACTTCGATCTGCGCGAGAAGAAAGAGCGCCCTGGGCGCAATCCCAAGACCGGCGAGGAGATCCCCATCACCGCCCGGCGTGTCGTGACCTTCCGTCCGGGCCAAAAGCTCAAATTGAGAGTGGAAGCCTATGCGGGAACCGAGCGATAGCCTGATCGGAGCGAGCGACGGCGACCTGCCGCCGATCCCCGGCAAGCGCTATTTCACCATCGGCGAGGTCAGCGAGCTGTGCGGCGTCAAGCCGCATGTACTGCGCTACTGGGAGCAGGAGTTCCCGCAGCTCAAGCCGGTCAAGCGGCGCGGCAATCGCCGGTACTATCAGCGCCATGACGTGCTCATGGTGCGCCGGATCCGCAATCTGCTCTATGAGCAGGGTTTCACCATCGGCGGTGCCCGTCAGCAGCTCAGCGGCGAGGGCGCCAAGCAGGATCTCAGTCAGACGCATCAAATTTTGAGGCAGATACGGCTCGAACTCGAAGAGATCCTGCATGTGCTTCGGCGTTGACGCCGGCCGTGCGACAGCGTATGATTCCGCTTCTTTCGAGCGGGGCGTAGCGCAGCCTGGTAGCGCACCTGAATGGGGTTCAGGTGGTCGGAGGTTCAAATCCTCTCGCCCCGACCAATTTAAGCTGGAAATTACAAGCGGTTACGTGACTCACGTTGCCGCTTTTTTCTTGTCACGCCGTCAACGCCCATGCACCCGGCAAGCCGGGCGTCCGACAGGGCTCCTGCGCCGTAGTTCGCCCAAGCCGGCATCCGACACGGCGCGGGCGAGACGGCGGTGCTTCGTCATTCCAGTACGGTCGGCGCGACTTCCGCCGCCCCGCACACCTGGCAGTCCATCCCCATCGACAGCCTTTCCCGCGCCAGGAGTGCGCCGGATTGCAGGTCGAGTTGCAGCAGGTCGCGCACCCCGAGTCCGGCGGTGCGGCGCTGGATCTCGGTGACCAGCAGGCCGGCGGTCACGGCGTTGAGGCTCATCACCGCCGGGGCGGCGACATCCGGCACATAGCCCTCGCTCAAGGCACGTGCGGCGACCTCGCCCCCGGCATAGGCGCGCGCCTCGATGGACGCCTGTCCCGGCGAGAGCCGGCCGCTGCAGATCGGGCAATAGCGCCCGATCTCGGCGCCCGTCACCTCGGCGCGCAGACCGACGATCGCGCCATCCTCGGCCAGCGTGATGTCGGTTCCGGCCTGGAGATACTCGCGGCCATGCTCCAGCGCCAGTTGCAGCGCCAGGGTGCGGCTCAGGTCGTTGTCGGTCACCGCCAGGATCAGGTCACAGCGGGCCAGGGCGCGCTGGGCGGCGCTGGAGCGGTAGATGTCGTGGGGGAGGGCGGAGATCTGCGGCACCAGCCCCAGACTCAGCGACGCCTGACGAATCAGCCGTTTGGCCACGCGCACCTTGAGGCGCCCGAGATCGCGGCGGGTGACGCCCGGCAGACGGTTGAGGTTGGTCTCCTCGACGGTGTCCGGATCGATCAGCACGAAGCGCCGGAAGCCCGCGCGCGCCAACTGCTCGACGACCAGTAGGCCAAGTCCGCCGACCCCGAGTACGCCGACCCGGATCTGATCCGCCGCCGCCCGCAGTCCGGGACCAAAGGCGCGCTGGCGGTCGAGCGCTGCCGACATGCCCTGGGCGGTTTCCGCCACCATCGGTGCCAGGCCGAGGAATAGCCGTCCCGGTTGCGTTTGACCCCGTGTCCACAGGCGGGCGCGCGGCACACCGCCGGTCGGCCACACCAGGCTCCAGTAGCTGGGCACGCCCTGTTCGGCCAGCCAGCGCGACAGGCGCGACTCAGCGTCGTCGTCCGTGGTGCTGAACTGGTCGACGCCGGGCGGATGGCTGTGCAGATGCACCGCCAGCCAACCGTTCTGTGCGACCCGGACCGCCCAGCGGTTGATCCGCGCCGAACTCTCCGGGTTCAGACTGAGCCCGCCCGTCGAGGTGTGGTCATAGTCCTCCGGTTCGAGGGTGAGCAGCTGCTCCACCAGCGCCGCCGGCGGCGCGCCGCGCTCGGTGCGCAACGGTCGGGCGACGGCAAAGGCGAAGCGTTCCTGGAAGGGTTCCGGGTGCAGGAGCGCCCGCAGGCGCTCCGAAAGCCCCCAGGGAACCCGCAGTACGGGTTCCGTCTTCATCAGGCCACCGCCCGATCCGCGAAGAAGGCCAGGGTCACGGTCAGGTAGCTGACCAGGGTGTGGTGTCCGGGCCGCCAAGTGTCGGCCACACCGCAGTACCAGTGCCAGCCCTCGCCGGAGAGGTCGGGTGCACCGTGGTAGGCACGGTCGTGGAACAGATGACTGCGGTCCAGCTGTGCACTGGCCGCGCCCGTGGCCAGGTAGAAGCCGATGGGCGCGGCCAGCGGATAGGTCTTGGGCAGCAGCACCAGGGCATCGGTGCGCACGCCGCCCGGCAGGGTCAGGCCGCGCAGTCGCAGCCGCCAGCCCTCCGGGCTCGGCTCGGGCTGACCGACGCCGCCGAAGCCGGAGCGGCGCAGGCCCTCCAGCTCGCGGCGCAGGGCCTCGGGCAGCGGTGCGCCGCCCTTGACCACGCGCGGACCGGCGGAGAAGGTGTCGCCCGGCTTGAGCGACACCTCGGTGTCCTTGACCACCTGCCCGGTGCGCACGCCCTGGTCGATGCCGGAGCGGTAGAGGCTCTCGTTCGGCCCCAGGCCCAGCAGGCCGGCGAGCTCGTCGCGGCGGATGCGCCCATAGCCGGTGGCGCGCACGAAGCCGAGTTCATCGCGTTTCAGTGCCATCAGTGGTGTCCTCCGATCTGGTTGAGGGCGTTGTCGAGGTCGATGACCGAGTAGGCGGCGCGGCGCAGGTCGCTGGCGACCATCTGCGGACGGGCGAGGATCTCGGTGCGGATGCCGGCGTCGCGCAAGGCCCACACCATCGGGGCGAAGTCGCCGTCGGCGGCGGCCAGCACCACGAAGTCGGGCCGCAGGCGCAGGGCCGACGACAGGGTGGCGATCACCAGCCGCTGGTCGTCGGACTGCTTGAACGCGCCGTCGGGCTGACGCTTGGCGGGGGCGGGGATGACGCGCGCGCCGGCCTCCTCCAGCGCATGCTGGATGCGCGTGAAGTTGACCTTGTTGGCGGCGATCGACTCGGGGGTGTCGTCGGCGACGCGCTCGACCAGGGTCACGAGCGTCTCGATGAGGTCCACGCCGTCGCCGGCGATGAGCTCGCGCATGGCCTGCACCGGGAAGTGCGGGTGCCCGAGTTCGCGGGCGACGATGTCGCAGGGGGTGAGGTCGATGGCCAGGAGCTTCTTGATCATAGGATGAGTACCGTGTTGAAACAGGATTAGAGGGTTGATGGATGTATCGGATGAGCCTCGCGCGGCCCATCGACGTGTTGGCTAGAGGGTCAGTGCGCCCGCTTGGCGGCGATCAGGCCCTCGCCGAGCTCGCCGAGCCGCCGGAGCTGCGCCCGCAGGTTGCGGGTGGCGCGGTAGTCGGAGGGGGAGACGGGGACCGGGACGAAGTCCAGGGTCCGCTCGCTGCGCAGGCGCCCGTGACGCCTGCTGCGCTCCCACTTGAGCCAGGGATACTGCCGCAAGGTCTGCGAGACGACAGCGCGGACATCGGGATTGGTCGAGATCATCATGTCGAAAGCCCTCGGCGATATTTGTCTGGTGTGGGACACGCATGACCGCCCGGGCCGCGTCTGGGCGGTCCGGGTTTGGCGTTCACCCTGTCGTATTGAGAAAAACGGTGGTGCTCACCGAAAAACCGGTGAGCGGCTGAACGGGGATGTGCGGTGTCGGGCGGAGGAAATGCGGTTGGATCGGCGCGGGAAGGCCTCCGGCCGGCCCGCGCCTTGTTGCTGTTATGTCTTTCACCCTGTCGTTTGGCAAAAAACGATGTTTTTCACCGCGAAACCGGTCACGGCGTTTAGGCCGCTTCGGAGACGTCTTCCGGGTGTACGTCGTCCGGTCCGGCCTCGCCCAGCGCCTCCAGCAGTTGGGCCAGCAGGCGCTGCATGGGCTTGAGTGCCAGACGATGGCCCTCGCGGTACCAGGCCGCATAGAAGGCGGCGCGTCCCTCGGCATCGAGCCGCACGCCGTCGGTCGGGCTGTGGGTGAACTGCGCCGGCTTCAGCAGCGCCTGACGCACCAGCAGGTCATGCACCCAGTCATCGAGCACCGCACGCGCCGGTTCGAGCAGATCCAGCGCCAGGGACTCGCGATCGGGATGCAGTGCGTGCAGAAAACCGATCTGGACATCGAGTCCGGCCTTGACCGCCAGCGGTGTCGCCTGTCCCTGAGCCAGGGTGTAGACCAGCGACATCAGGGCATTGACCGGATCGCGCGGCGGGCGGCGCGAGCGCCTGTGAAAGGCGAAGGCGCCGGTGCGCGCATAGCGCGTCTCCAGCGCGCCGAAATACTTGACGGTGGCCGCGCCCTCGACGCCCATCAGGGCGGCGAAATCAGGGGCTTGGGTCGCCGCATGCATGGCGCGGTAGAAGGCGTCTTCCATCTCCGGGGGCTGCTGACGCGCGCACTCGGCCATGCTTTCGAGCTTGGCGCAGACCACGCGCCGCGCCAGATCCAGCCGCTGTTCGGGATCGGCATAGGCCAGATGTTGCTGATGGCGCCGCCGTACATGCCGGTGCGGCAGGTGCGCCACGCCGACGGCCGGTGCGCGTCCGCGCTTGGGCAGTGTCGTGAAGGGCACGCCGTGGGCGGCCAGCGCCTGCAGGACGCCGGTGCTCAGTTGCACATCGCCGTGCAGCAGCACCGAGCCGAGCGCGCGCAGTCCGATGCGCTCGCGCCGTCCGTCGGCGTGGGTGAGAACCAGCGTCTCGTGCGTCCCCGTTTCCAGGGCGGCACCGGCGCGATCGACGACCAGGGCCAGATGTCCGCTCATGTCGTTCACCAATGATGAGTGGCGATCGGGATCAGTGACGGGGCGGTGTCTTCGCCCATCCGCCACAGTGCGCGACTGGCACCGAGCGGATAGGCCCACAGACGATCGCCCGTCTCCAGGAAGGTGTTGCAGCGTTTCAGGAGGGCGGTCAGGTGCGTGACGGGAGCGCGTAGCCAATAGACCGAGCGCTGTACCATGGCGGTTTCCGCCGCGATCTCGGCGCTGACGGCGCGTAGCGCGGCGGCGTTGGAGATGTCGAAGCAGAGCATGAAATTGCCGATGTTGGCGTTCAGGTGTGCCGGTTGTCCGCAGGCGCTGCCGGCGTGCGCCTCGGTCTGTAAGCCGTTCCGGCCCCAGATCAGTCGCACGCCGCCCACGGGCCACCAGGCGGCCAGCCGATCCGATTGCAGATCGCAGCAGGCGCGCACCTCGGTCAGCACGCGGCGCAGTTCGCCGGGGCCGAGTAGGCTTCGTAGACTGAATACTGTTTGGCGTGGTTGACCCGGTGCGCGACAAGCCCCGCCGTTCAGGGCGGGGAAGGATAGCGCGGACGGCGGAGCCGTCCTATAATTCCATTGTCGGCGATAACCACGCCGACCTACGGCGGGGCACGCCGGAAGTAACGCCTGTGGAGACACGAGCAGCGGTTGCGCACTCGGCCCAGGAACCCCCCGAAGCGACTCATGGGCGGCTCAATGCCGCGCCTCGTCGCCGTAGGAATCTCCGGCCTTCAGGCCGGGGAGGATGTCAAGGCGTCGAGTACCCGACGCACGGCGCGCGCTCGGCGGGAAGAGCCGATGTCATAGGCTACGACCGTCAACCGAGATGGCGGCAGGCCGGCAATCGTGATCAACATGGAGCACCTCCTGACGTTCGCTGGGTGGGTCGGGTAATGGGGCGTGATCGTTTTGCCGCCGTCACGCCTTGGGTGATAGGATTGAGGGAGCCGCGTCCAGGCGGCGCTCATGGAGTCCTTTCATCGTCTCGTAGGACAAAAACAGGCCGCTTTCACCGAAAATCCGGTAACTCGGGGAGTCGCCGATGCTGGGGATGATGCCCAGGCGCTCGAATTGTCACGTTCAACCAACTGACTTGAAAGTGTTTTTGCGTCCATTGCGCGGGACTCTTCATTTCGACGTGCAGAGACACGCTGGAAACCGATGATAAGATCCTACACAGTGCTGCATATAGACTCTTCATTTCGACGTGCAGAGACACGCTGGAAACTAAAGTAACTCCCATGCTTTTCTAAACTTAACAACTCTTCATTTCGACGTGCAGAGACACGCTGGAAACAAACTATTTTGCATATTGACTTTAGCTAACTGACTCTTCATTTCGACGTGCAGAGACACGCTGGAAACTAATTTTGCTGGAATAATTAAAATTAGCTGGAGACTCTTCATTTCGACGTGCAGAGACACGCTGGAAACCTTGCCGCGCCCCGTGCCGGCGAGTGCGTCCGACTCTTCATTTCGACGTGCAGAGACACGCTGGAAACACGCAGCGCGCACTCATCGCGCGGCTGCTGAGACTCTTCATTTCGACGTGCAGAGACACGCTGGAAACCCTTGCCAGGGCTATCGGTATTACCCTAGACTCTTCATTTCGACGTGCAGAGACACGCTGGAAACTTATTTACCCTATGTTACTGATGGAGGTATAAACTCTTCATTTCGACGTGCAGAGACACGCTGGAAACGCATCTTGTCTTCATATTTCACGACGACATAGGACTCTTCATTTCGACGTGCAGAGACACGCTGGAAACTAACTCCCACGCCTTCTTGAATCTAACAATATACTCTTCATTTCGACGTGCAGAGACACGCTGGAAACGCGAGCGCCGAAATGTCCGCATCAGAATATGACTCTTCATTTCGACGTGCAGAGACACGCTGGAAACCCATCCGACAAGTAATCTTTTTCCACACATAAGACTCTTCATTTCGACGTGCAGAGACACGCTGGAAACTATTAGAACTACCGATATTACGGGCAATAGGACTCTTCATTTCGACGTGCAGAGACACGCTGGAAACGCCCCATTCTTAAGGGTATGAATCTTCATAACGACTCTTCATTTCGACGTGCAGAGACACGCTGGAAACCATTAGCACTAGTAGCTCCAGTGCCACCATCAGACTCTTCATTTCGACGTGCAGAGACACGCTGGAAACACAAATAATTCGTCACCGCTGCCTATATGGGACTCTTCATTTCGACGTGCAGAGACACGCTGGAAACATGTATTCTTTCAAATAAATCATTTAAAGTGACTCTTCATTTCGACGTGCAGAGACACGCTGGAAACAAATATTCAACATACTGTTCCGGATAATGGACTCTTCATTTCGACGTGCAGAGACACGCTGGAAACGCTGGAAATCTCCAGCATTTCATTAGCTACCGGACTCTTCATTTCGACGTGCAGAGACACGCTGGAAACATGAAGAGGAGCATAGTAAACTCTGCAATGGGACTCTTCATTTCGACGTGCAGAGACACGCTGGAAACCGAAGTAAGCGCTCTTTCCATCCATGGAAAGGACTCTTCATTTCGACGTGCAGAGACACGCTGGAAACAACCTAGCCTTGGTGGTGAATGTGGCCCTCCACTCTTCATTTCGACGTGCAGAGACACGCTGGAAACCTCCCCAATGAAAAACATTTTCGCCTCCCGCGACTCTTCATTTCGACGTGCAGAGACACGCTGGAAACCAAAGCACCTAAAGCCATTAATAGCTATGGTGACTCTTCATTTCGACGTGCAGAGACACGCTGGTGATTTTTCGATCAGTAATTCCCTGGAAAAGGCTTTGATCCAATGGCCAGTGATCTGCCCCCTTGGATCCTGATGAAGTTCGTGCTAGCCTCCCCATCTACGTATGATTGACCGGCGCCTCCTTGGGACATAACGCGGATATGGATTGGGAGAGCACGATGGCTCTGTCGCTTTGGATTTCCCCGGACTCGCAGTACGGCCTGCTCGCCCCCGGCGAGGCACGGACAAACACCTACCAGCGCGCTGTGGAGCAGGCACTCAAGCAGCATTTGTTCAAGGATCAGGACGCCGGAGCTCCCACGGCAGCCGCGCCGCCCTACGACGATGGGCTGCGCCAGTTCAACGCCGCCCTGACATCACCGCCGAGCTTCGGGCGCGACCGCCGGAACGCTGCGCGCCTGTGGCAGGCACTGTTGGCGAGCGACACCCCACAGGAACACCCTGACGCCATAGTTGACGAGCGCATCGAGGGTCTGTTCTGTCTCGCGCTGCATAGCCTGTGCGCGGCACTGGCCGAACAGACAGTGCGCCAAAACAGCATCGACACGTCCGATGAGGACGAGGAGGAAGATGCAGGCGAGGACGACATGGACGAGGACAAACGACCCGGCGTCGAATATGCCGAAACGGTCAGGGTGCTGGCCGAGCAACTGCGCCGACGCGCAGCCCGCTGGCTGCGCTCACAGCCAGAGCACGAACGCCCCGAGAACGACGATTGGAATCTCGTAGCCCGGCTTCTGCTCGAACCGCTGCTGGTGGCCTTCAAGACCCAGTTCGTGGTGCGCACACTCGATCAGAAACGCCGGCGCGACGGCCGACCCCACACCGAAAAGCGCATCGAAATCGCCCAGCCCGAACTCGCACAGCGCATCGAACGCCTGCTCGAAACCCTGCCGCTGAGTTTCTCGCCCCAACCGCTCAGGCACCCGCCGGCCTACTATCTCGATGATCCCGGTCCGTCGAACGACGAAGCCGACATGTGCATCCGTGTCGATCTGATCGGCTACCGTCAGACCAACGCCTTTCTACGCACCGTCCATCACGAACTCCAGTGCCCCGAACATCGCTCACCGGACTTCCCGCGTTATGTCGCCGCGATCAATGTGCAGCAGGCCGTCCACTGGCGCATCAACCGCCCCCTGCTGCACTGGACGCACCGCCTGATCGACCTGGTCAACGCCTCAACCGAGGACGCCGGCACCAAGTCCGTGCGGGACTGGATCAAAAAGACCCTGTATCGCCCCACCAAAGGCCCACGCAAACGCTTCAAGCTATCGGCAGAGTTTCTCGACAGTCCGCTCGCCCGCCGCGCGCTCGACGAACTCTGTCCCAGCGATCCGCAGATCGCGCCGCCCCCGTTCTATCTGCCGTGGAAGGCCGATCATCGCGGACGCATCTATGCCGAGACGCCCTGGTTGACGCCGCAGGGCGGCGATCTGCAACGGGGCTTGCTGGAATTTGCGCGGGGTCAGGTGCTCGATGAATCCGGCGTGCGCGCCCTGCGTCGGCATGGAGCCAATCTGGTCGGCACCAAACGGATCATGGCTGATTTGGGCATCACGGAGCGCGTGCGTCCGGTCGTCACGCTCGACGAGCGCGAACGCTGGACGCTCGACCACGAAGCCGACATCCTGGCCAGCGCCGCCGACCCGCTCGCCGAATCCTTCTGGCGTGACGTGGCCGATGAGCCGATGCAGTTTCTCGCCTTCTGTCTGGCCTACCGGCAATGGAAGCGGCATCCGGACACACCCATCCATCTGCCGGTGCAGATCGACGGCACCTGCAACGGCATCCAGCACATCGCCGCCTTGACCGGGGATCCGGTGCTCGCCGAGGCGGTCAACGTGCTGCCGCGCGCGGATGGTCTGCCGGCGGATATCTACAGCGAATTGGCCGAGGCGGCACTGACGACCCTGGGGCGGTTGCCCATCCCCACGGGACAGGCCATCCATCGTGATGGACTGGAGTGGGCCGATGCCTGGCTGGCGGCCGAGGACGAACCCAGTGCCTGGCTCGCCCGCAAGACCGCCAAACGGGTGGTGATGACCATCCCCTACGGAGCCGGCCGCAGCGCACAGGCGGGCGCGGTGCTGGAGGCGATCGAGGAGCAACTCACCAAGGTTTGGGATGAACGCCCACCGGATGAATCCGAGCTCACCGCACTGGTGGAGTGGAAAAACGCCTCGAAAGAGCGCAGGGATTTCGTGCGCAAGTGCACCAAGGGTTTATTCGCCAAACAGCGCGAGGCCGCGTTTCCCAAACAGGACGAGCACACCGCGATCCCGATTCAGATGATCCAGTCGGGCGAGAAGACACCTAAGCGCACGCGCACCAAGTCGGACACCGACGAACCCCGGACCCCGGAGCGTGCCGAGTGGGAGCGTCTGCGCACCTTTGGCGCCTATGTGGCGCGCGCCCTGGTCGAGCATCTGCGCGGCGCACTCGATCGGAACTACCCCAAGGTCGGCGAATTTTCCAACTGGCTCGGCCGGAGTGCCGCTGCCTGCGCGGGAACCGGAAAAGCGCGGAAGGGCGAAACCGAGAAGGATATCGGTCTGCCGCTACTGTGGCTGACCCCACTGGGATTTCCGGTGGTTCAGAACAAGTTCGCATCCGCGAGATCGAGCGTCAGCGCCCGGATCGGCGGGCAGTTGGTCAAGTTCGATGTGCAGCGCCTGACCGAAACGGTCGATCCACAAAAACAACGCGATGCCCTGCTGCCCAACCTGATTCACAGTCTGGATGCAACCCATCTGATGATGACCCTGCTGGAGGCCAAGGCACGCGGGGTGCATGACATCGGCACTATCCACGATTGCCTGTTGTGCCATCCGAATCAGGCCGACACCCTGGCACGGGCGGTGCGTCGGACCTTTGCCGAACTCTATGCGCCGGATACGTCGTCAGGGTGGTCCGGGCCGCTGAGTACCTGGTACACATGGATGAAGCAGGTGACGACGTTACGAACCTTGCCGAACGCCTATGCGAACCTGGTCAAGGGCGCTTTTGAACACCCGGGCAAGGAGGGCGAGCGCCGTCTCGATGCCGCCCGGGACGCCGGTGAAGAGGACGCGATCCACGCGCGCAACGTCCTGGACGATCTGCGTGGCTTTTCCGCCTCCGAGCGCCTGCTGCTGGGGCTGTTGCTGAAACGTGTCGTCGAGCACGCAGTGCCGAAAACCTCGCCGACCCTGGAGCCGCCGCTCTGGGCCGACGACCTGGATTTGACCGAAGACCGTATCTCCACATACTTCTTCTCCTGAAGGTCGACCATGGCGCACCCCAAACGACGGCTCATCATCTCCTTCATTGGCAATACCGATCTGAAGGCGCTGGGCTTCAATCCGCCCAGACCCGATCAGCCCGGCCCGGATCAGAGTCCGATCCAGCGTCTCCTGGGCGGCTTGCCGTCTGACCGCCAGGCGGTTCGTCTGGTGCTGCTTGACGATGACCCGACTGGTTCTGATCTGCGCGCCCGTTTCTGTGACCGGCTGCGCGAGCAGCTGCCGGAACTGGGCATCGATGGGGTGCAGGTTGAGCGCTTTCCCGTGACCCTGCCCGACGGCCCGACCGATCTATCCGCCCTCTATGAGCAGGTCTGGAAAGCGATTCCCACCTCGGGGCCGGATAGTGCCGATGAGGTCGTGTTCCACCTGACCTCGGGCACGCCCGCGATGCAGCTGACGCTGATGCTGGCATCGCAGAGTTTGCGCCTGGACGAGGCGCGACTGTTCGAGACGTCGCGCGAACAAGGGGTACGCGAACTCAAGCCGCCCTATGCCTTGGCGCTGCGCCGCAGACGCGAGCGCGAGCGCGAGCGCATGGCCTATCAAAGCCCGGGGTCGCTGTCCGACGCGGAACGCAAGGGACTGCTCAAGGGAACCGTGGTCGATGACACACTGGCCGAAAGCGCCTATGCCGCGCTCTACAAGGCGGCAACCAATCGCAAGCAACCGCAACGTGTGCTGATCAGCGGCCCGACCGGCAGCGGCAAATGGCACGCCTGCCGGCAGTTTGCCCGGTGGCGCAAGTGCCAAGACCCCGCGATCTGGACGGATCCCGCACACTGTCCTGAACTGCCCGAGGGCACGACCCTCCTGATCCGCCGGCTCGATACCTGGCCGGAATCGGCCTGGCGAACGCTTGCCCAGTTGGCCGATGAACGCCGCGATCTGGCCATGGCCGCGACCTTTTGCATCGATCGCCGACCGAATGACGCGCTCGTTGGTCTCCTGCCCGTACAGATTCGCTTGCCTGCGCTGGGTGCGCGCACAGACGTGGTGGCGCTGGCCGAGTCCTTGGCTTGCGAGCTCGGCCTCCTCGACGGCAAGCTCAAGGAGCGGCTGCAGCATGATCTTTTCACCAACCTCTACCCACGCAGTCTGCACGAGCTCAAGGCGTTTCTGGCCACCGCCAACGCCTACAGTCCAGGCGCACATCCCGAGCGCAAGGCGTATCTGCAAGCCCGTGATCTTCACGAGGCACGGCGGCTGCTCGATGAGGCCTGTCAGGTGCTCACGGACATGGATTTTGGGGTGGGGCGGCATCGGCTCGATGATGTTCTTGATGTGATCCGCTGGGCGATTGTGCAGCGGGCGCGAGCCGAGGGGCGCAGTCAGGAGGAGACCGGCGCCTTGCTTGGCCTCAGCCAATCGACCATATCAGATATCATCCTCAAGACCGAATCGGATCCGCAACTTTGGCAAAGCCTGGGCGAAAGTGACCATGGGACGCCCTGAACACCGGCCCGAGGTGCGCGGCGCGCGCGATCTGACCAATCTTTGGCGCGAGCTGCCTGCGGCTGTGCTGGCGTATCCCGCCTCGGCCTGGTCGCCCGAGCGGGGCCTGGCCACGCTCATCGACACCCTGCGCGCGCGTGCCTGGCGCGAGCACTGCGCGGCGGCCACCGTGCAGAGTTGCGCCGAACGCGGCCAAAACTGTGAACGCCCCGGACACTGTCGCGCCGATGCGCTCTTCCCGATGAACATCGGCGGCGGCGCACCGTCCTGGCGTCAGGCAACCTTGTTCGTGCAGTGGCGTCCGGCACTCGATCAATGGCACCTGATTGCCCTGGGCGCCCAGGCCGGCGACTCACTCGGCTGGGCGGCGCGTTGTTTGCGCGAGCGTCATGGCCTGGAGGGGTCGACACCTCTGCCCGTGTCGACACTGGCCGACCTGGAATTGGCGGGAGCGACACGTTGGCGGCTGATGTTCGTCACGCCCTGGCTGGTCGGCAAGGGGCGGACGGAAACCTCTCCCTCCCCGGATACCGAAACCGTGGCGCATGAACTGCGCAAGGCGATGCGCCTGCGCGCCCACAAGCTGACGGCGTTATGTTTCGACGATGCCCGCGCCCAGCGTCTGGCCTCACATCTGGCGCATCATGTGGCCGAGGCACGGCTGCCGGACGGGCTGCGTGTCGAACAGGCACAGGTCGCGACCCATCCCCTGGCGCTGGCCAGCCGCGGCAATGGGGCGAGCTTTGTGGCGCTCACCTGGAGCGGGCAGGCGATGCTGCGAGTGGAACCGGACATCCTGCCCTGGCTGAGTCTGATTGCACTCAGCGGCGGGGGCGAGAATGCGGACAAGGGGTTTGGCGGTATCGAGTTGACCCCGCTGGATTGAATCGATTGAAGCGGAGGAAGAGCCGGTATGCGTTGGCTATGGTTGGTCTCGGTCGGTGTGACCGATGTGCAGTGTCCGGTTTGGACGAAGGACGACAATGGACTCTGGCAAGGACCGCAGCGCTTCCAGCTCGGGCGTGGCGGGGTACGCAAGACTCACGAGGGACTCCTGACACTTCTGCGTCGCGAGCGGATTCGCTTCGATCCTGAAATTCCGCCCCTGATCGAGCGTGAACCGGCCGACCGCCTGCGCTTCGAGTTCGAGCACGATCCCGCCGACGACGAATTTCTGGCCGCGCTGCACCCGGCGGACTATCGCCTGTCGCCGCAGGCGGACACCATCCCCAACGACCAAGAGGAACGGCTGCCGCTCTACTGTCCCAAGGTCGCGCCGCTGGCCGATAAGGTGCACGAGATCATCGGTCGCGACACAGTGTCGGTACTGGTGCTCAACACACGCCGCGCCGAGGATTTCGGCCCCGAAGCGCGAGACGAACCCATCGCTTCCGGTCCCCTGGTCGCACGCTATCTGGCCGAACGTCTGGGACTGACCTGGCTCGACAGCGACGGTCGGCTGCCCGAAACCTTCGCGTCGGGAAGCGCCACCTGGATCGACATCCTGACCGAGCGCGAGGCGATGGAAGAGTCCGAAGCACAGGGGCGCGTGGTCGAGCGTCTGAATGCGGCCCTGTCACTCTGGAGCGGCACGGGATCGGACGAGCGGCGCGTGCTGGTCACCACCAGCGGCGGAATGCCGCCGCTCAAGCCGCTCATCGAGCGTGTGCCGGCGATTCATGTCGGGCAGCCGCATGTCACGCTGCTCGATCAATCCGAGCGGCGAGGCCGGGATGCCCCTGTCGCCGCTTCGGTCCTGAACTACGGGGAGCGCGTCGCCGAGCGCGAGACGCTGCGTTTTCACTGTACCGAGGCGCTGCGGGCCGGTGATTATGCCGGCGCCTATGGATTGGCACGGCGCGCCGGTCAGTGCTCATGGGCTGACGCGGTGTGCAACCGTCTGGGGTCGCTGCTGGAGCTGCCGGGGCAACCGCTGCACATCAAGGGGCGCGTGGTCGAGCCCTTCGTCCTGCATGCCGTTCAGGTCGAGACACGCCTATGCATGGGCGATCTGACGGGCGCGCTGTTGCGGATGGGGCCGTTCGTCGAATCCGCCACCTGGAAACTCATGGCGAGCGATGCCCGGATCCGTGCGCTGGGACTGAAGTTCGATCGGGCCAATGAGAGCCTGTTGGGGACCATTCCCCAGGATCATCCATTGCTGTCCGACGAGGCCGGCTATTTACGCCGTTTCGAGGACAAAGCCCCCGCACCATCGCATTCGGACGGCCTCGATCGGCATCGCATCAATGGGTTGACCTGGGAGTGGCCCAAGTGGATGGCCGAGCCGGATGGCGGACAGCGGACGGCGGCCCTGGCGCTCATCCAGGTCTGTATGTCCTATAACAGCGATCAGTGGGGAACGAGTCCTCGACAGTATCGCAATCTGCTGGCGCATGGCGCGGATCAGGCCGTGTCCTTGGGCGAGATCGAGACCTGTCTGAAAAAACGCGGCCTGATCGTCGGTGCGGCACGACCGTTCGGGGACGGATTCCTGGCAACCGAGCGCATCGCCACGCTGCTGGACGAGCTGGGCATGCCCGATCTGGTGGACATCATGCGCACCTATCTGGCGGATCTTCTCAACCGCGTCATCAGGGGCTGACCGGCGATGGGTACTCCAACCGTTAAACTCACCCTCGAACTCAAGCGCGTTCAGACCTTCATCTTCGAGGTGCCGCGCCTCAAGGCCATGCTCGGCGCCAATGCCCTGATCGGGCAGACCATGCGGCATGAGCTGCCGGCGTTGCCGGCGAATCAGGGCAGCCGGCTCGACTGGCCGAAGGAGATCAGGCTTCAGGGCACAGCGGATGATCCGCTGGATCGGCCCGAAACCGACGCTTCCGACCGCGACGACCCGGCGGCCCTCTATCAGCGCGGCATTCTGGCGCGCGATGGCGGGCATTTCATCGTATTGTTCGATGATGAATCAGCCGCCGAGCGCTTTCTGGAACAGGCTGAGGCGGTGCTGGCCGAGCGGTTGCCGGGGGTGCTCTACGAGGCACGGATCGATCCGTTTCCCGAGCCGAAGGAACCGCCCCCGCGTCAGCCACGCGATCCGCATGAAACCGCCCTCCTGGATCTGCCGGTGTTGCAGGTGTGCCAGGAGACGGGGCAAGGGCCGGCGTCGGTGCGCAACGACAAGGGCTACTGGCAAGGCGAATCGGTACGCTATCGCCTGGAGTGGGGCGACTGGTTTTATAAAGGATGCACGCAAGACATCATCGGCCTGTTGCGTCCCACGCTCTATCCCGACCGCGCCATGGACTGGCAGGAGCCCGACGATCTGGCGCAACTGGCGGCAGGCGGCTATCTGGCACTGATCCACGCCGACGGCAACGGCATCGGCAAACGCTACAAGTCGTGGCGCGACCAAGCCAAGTCTCAAAATGAGGTCGTCAAGGAGGCGCACGGCGAGGCGTTCTTTCACAGCATGCGCGTTGCGGTGCGGCGAGCGGTCGTCACAGCGCTGACAAAGACGTTCACCGAACCGGGCGGCGTGCGCCCCTACGAAATCCTGATGCTCGGCGGCGATGATCTGCTGCTGGCCTGCCGTGCTGACCGAGCACTCGATTTCGCGCGCCACTATGCCGAGGAACTGACCCGCTATACCCTCGCCGACGGCCAACCGCTTACCGTTGCCATCGGTGCGGCCATCGCCCGGAAGAGCTACCCGTTGCATCGGCTGCATGAGCTGGCTGAGGATCTGGCCTCCAGCGCCAAGCGGCTCTATCGCGCCCTGCTGTCCACTGGCGAAACATCCTCGGTCATCGACTGGCAGGTCGTCACCCAGTCCTGGTTTGCCGATGTCGCCGAGGCACGACGCCAGACCGAGCGCATTCAGTATCAGGTCAATGGGCAAGTCGACACCCTGTTGCTGACCGGGCGGCCTTATCGCGTGTTGGGTGCGGAAGGACTCGATGAATTGCTCAGGGACGCACAGCAACTCGACGCCCCGCGAAAGCCTGGCGAGTCCGGTGACACTCAAGATGAGAGCAAAGCGGCTCGCTCGTCACTGCGCGCCTTGCGTGCGGCCTGCGAGCAGGGGCGCCTGATGGCGGAGATGGCCTTTGCCCGGCTGCCCGAATCCGTGCGCGCCCGATTGGCCTGGAACGATGGCGCACTCTGGAAGCCCACTGCCCAGGGGGACCAGACCTTCTATCTCACCCGCGCGCTCGACATCATCGGCCTCCGCGAGATCGAACACCTGGGCAAACGGCAGGACCAAAGCCCCTCTTCCTCCGGGAGAGAGGTTGAGGTGAGGGTTCATAACAGATACTTTTAATCTACAATAATGTGCTGTAATCTAGCACTATGGAACGGAGATTAGTCAAGATCGGCGAAGCCGCGTCCCTTATCGGATCAACTCCGGCAACCTTGCGCAAATGGGAGAAGACCGGAGAACTGCTGCCGGCTCGCAAAACCAAAGGCGGCACCCGCTACTACGCGGTAGCGGACCTGCTCGCCCTCGGTGATACCGACGCTCCGACCGTCTGCTACGCCCGCGCTTCGGGCCATGACCGGAAAGCGGACTTAGATCGCCAGCACGAGATGCTGGAAACCTACTGCGCCGCGAAAGGTTGGCGCACTGAGGTCATCCGGGATCTCGGCTCAGGCATGAACTACCGCAAGAAAGGACTGCAACGCCTGCTCGAAATGATCCTGCGCCGCCGGATGCGGCGGCTGGTCATCACTCACAAGGATCGGCTGCTACGCTTCGGCTCGGAGCTTGTCTTTGCCTTGTGTGAGATTCAGGGCATTGAGATCGTCATCATCCACAAGGGAGATCAGCCGTCTTTCGAGGAAGATTTGGCCCAAGACGTTCTGGAAATCATCACGGTCTTTTCCGCTCGGCTCTACGGTAGCCGCTCCAAGAAACACCGCAAGCTGCTGCACGACCTGCAAGCCTCGGCGGACATGATGGCCGAAGATCTGGGAATTTACGATGCGGCGCGCCCACAAGATTAAGCTCGACCCCAACCAGGAACAGGCGACCTATTTCGCCAAGGCGTGCGGCGTCGCCCGCCATGCCTACAACTGGGCATTAGCGGAATGGAAGGCGCAGTACGAGGCCGGCCTGAAACCTAATGAGGCGGCGCTGCGCAAGCAATACAACGCCATCAAGCCCGTCGAGTTCCCGTGGGCACTGGACGTCACCAAGAACGCGCCGCAGCAGGCCATCAAGAACGCTGGAACGGCGTTCTCCAACTTCTTCCGTAAGGTGAAGGCGGGTAAAAAAGGCAAGGACTGCGGCTATCCGAAGTTCAAGCAGAAAGGCCTCCACGACGCTTTCCGCGCGGACAACGGCCCACCCAAGAAAGGCGTGTCGGCCGTGCAGGTCGACGGCAAGCGGGTGAAGCTGCCGATCATCGGCTGGATCAGGATGCGCGAGGAATTGCGCTTCCCCGGCTGCATCCAGTCCGCCACGGTCAGCCGCCTGGCTGATGGCTGGTACATCTCCATCCTGGTCGAGACCGATGAGCGGCTCCACCAGGAATCCACCGGCGTGGTCGGCGTAGATTTCGGCCTGAAGGCGCCGGCGACGCTCTCCACGGGCGAATCCATCCCAGGACCAAAACCGCACCGCAGACTGGACGGGCGTCTGCGCCGACTCAATCGTTCCCTGGCCCGCAAGCGCAAAGGCCGTGCGAACTGGAAGAAAGCGAAAACCAAGCTCTCCAGACTGCACAAGCGCCTGGCTGACATCCGCGAAGATGCCTTGCACAAGCTCAGTCACCATCTGACCACGCAGTTCGATGTCATCGGCATTGAAGATCTGAACGTCAAAGGCATGGCCGCGAACAGGCGTCTTGCCCGCTCGGTCAGCGATGCGGGCCTTCGTTCGCTGCGCACCAAGATCGAGTACAAGGCGGCCATGACCGGCGCAACGGTCGTGGTGGCAGACCGCTGGTTTCCATCCAGTAAGACCTGCTCGCAGTGCGGCCGGCACCACCCTGAGATCGTTCTCGGTGTCGAGACCCTGCGCTGCGAATGCGGCCTAACCATCGACCGAGACCTGAATGCGGCGATTAACCTCGCCAATTACGCGGTAAGCTCTACCGTGTCAGCCTGTGGAGAGGACGGCTCTGGCGTTGCCTCGGCAGCGTGAAACCAGCCTCGATGAAGCAGGAAGAAAATAACAGATAGTTGAGATTATCTGAGACTTTTCGGAGCGGAAAGCGCATGACCGATACCACAACGGCTCCGGCATTCAGCCGACTCCGCGTCGAAACACTGGAAGACCTGCACACCGGCTCCGGCACCGGCGGCGGCGACATCGACGCCCTGGTGCAACGCGACCGCCGCGGGCAGCCGGTGATTCGCGCCAGTCATCTCAAGGGATTGCTGCGCGAGGCCGGTGAGGAACTTATCGCCTTTGGCGCACTGACAACCGACGACCTGCACGCGCTGCTCGGCACACAGGGTACAGGGCGCGGCGCCCTGCGTCTGACCTCGCTGTACGTGCCTGATGGAGCAGAGGGGAAGACGCTGATCTGGGGTTCGACCCAGCGCGTCGAGAACGGCCGCGCGCCCCAGCCGGATACCCTGCGCTTCATCGAGCATGTGGCGGCGGGGACGCGCTTCGAGGCGACCTTGCGACTGGCCGATGCCCGACTGCAACCGCTGCTCGCACGACTCCTGAAGCGCGTCGACCGCCTCGGTGGGGCACGCAATCGCGGCGGTGGGCTGGTGAAACTCGATTGGGATCCGATCACCTTCGCCCCCGGCCCGCTCCCAATGGAATCGATGCGATCCGTGCGCTTGGTTTTGCGCAATCTGGAGCCTCTGTGTCTGCCGGCGACCGGACATCCGGGCAACCTGATCAAGAGCCACTCCTTCATTCGCGGCCAGACCCTGCGCGGCGCGCTCATGGCTTGGGCGATTCACAACGGGCAGGCTGATCGGCTCAAACTGTTCGAGCGTCTCTCCGTCGGCGATGCGCGGCCGCTGCCCGAAGGGTGTGACGGCGCCGAGCAGGTCATTCCCATCCCGCTGTCGCTCCTGACCGATAAACCGCGTGGCGGCGATCCGGCGCTTCCCTGGTGGGCCGGTGGTACGGCAAGCGCCGCTACCTTCGATGCGTTGGGCAACATGCCTGAGGCCGAGGAAAAGCGCAAACGCCCCGGTGCGCACGAGTATCTGTGCCGCATGGCGAATGGCACGAATTGGCAACGCTACAGTCCTGCCATGCGGGTGCGGCTGCGCAATGCCACGCCCAAGCGGGAGTCCGACGAAGACGCCCGGCTCTTCAGCCTGGAGGAGATCGCCGAGAGCACCTGTTTTCAGGTCGATGTGCAGGGCGTCGACGCCGACGCCGTCAAGGACTTTCTCGACGTCTTCGCCCCCGTACTTGCCGGCACGGACTGGCTGGCGATCGGGCGCGGCGGACAGCCGACCTGTATCGTGTCGGTGCAGCCGACACCGACGCCACCCCAACCGCCTGTGCTTGGGGATGACTGGACCCTGACTCTGACGAGCGAGGCCATCGTGCGCGGCGAACGGCTGGGGTTTCTCGATAACCTCAGGCTGGAGCATCTGTGTCGACTGGTGGAGATCGACGTTCAGGACCACTGGAGGATCCTCACCGAGGTGGTCGAGACCACACCCGTGCACGGCTTCAATGCCGTCACCGGCCTGACCCGTGCCCCGGCTCTGGCACTGCGGCGTGGCTCCTGCTGGCGTATCACGGGAACGGGGAGTGGCGCACTGGCCCGCGCGCTGATCCGGATGGGGACCCTCGGCGAGCGCACCGACGAGGGATTCGGGCAGTTTCTGATCGGGCTTCAGCCGATCCCTTCGGACCGGCTGGGCAAGCCGCCGGGCAAACCGGAAGTGCTGAAGACGAATCGCAACGAGGAACTGTTGGTCCGAGCGCGGGAACTTGCGGATCGGATCAGCGATGCTGGCGGCCCGAGTCTGAGCCAGTTGCAGTGGCTACGCTCGCAAGCTGGAGCGGTGGAAACGGAGCCGCAATTGCAAGCGTTACTGGATGAAATCGAGCAGGCGCCAACCCGTCGTCCGCAGGGAGGTAAACCCTGGGCGAAGGAAACCTTCCCGCTGCCGGCGCTGAAGGAGGCGCTGGCACACTGCCGCACGCTGACCGAAAAACGCCAACTGATCGCCTATCTGGTGCAATGGCGCGTTCTAAAGGCGAAGGAGGGACGCTCATGAGTCAGCCCTATCGCACACTTTTCATGGGAACCCTGGTGCAGGACTCATTCCTGAGCGTCGGTGGCCGCGACGACCCGACCGCCAGCGTGGACAGCCCCTTTTGTCTGGACGGATCGAATCGTCCGACGCTGCGCGGCAGCGGACTGGCGGGGGCGCTGGTGGCGACCCTGCGCCGGATGCGGCGCGATGAGCCTGAACCTGTGCCTAAAACGATCTCGGGCAGTGTTGACGGCCGTCAGCCCTCGGTCTGGCGCTGCTTCAACAGCCATCCGCGCGCCGAGACTCGTCCGGTCGTGCGCCAGCATGTGGCCATCGATCCCCGCACCGGCGCCGCGGCAACCGGCATGCTGTTCGATGTCGAGACCCTGCCGCCCGGCATCCGCTGGCCGTTTTTGCTGGAAGTCGATACTTCCCGCGATGCGCAAGCCGCTGACTTGGCGCGTCAGGTACTTGGTCACTGGGCCGCCGGGCGCTGTCTGCTCGGGCGCGAGGTGGCGCGCGGCCTGGGCTGGCTGCGGCTGGAGAACGGTCGGGAATATGTCCTGACGAGCGAACACCTGGAGCAGTGGCCGTGCGCCTGTGATGCCAATGACTATCCGGGCTATATCGCGGCGCAGTTTCAGGCGCTGGCCCGGCCGATCAAGCCGGCCGCCACGCCATTGCCGGACTGGTGCGAAATCAGCGGCACACTGACGGCGGGTGATTACAGGCCGGCTTGGCATGGGGATGGGGAAAGCGTCTGGGGGTTGGACAGCCTGTCCATCGGTGGTCATGCCGGCGACGAACTCATCGCCCATTGGAACGACCGCTTCATGGCGCCCGATGGTTTAGCGGAAGAGGCCCGCGACAGCCTGTTCGATCCTGATTTCACCGTCGTCACCTGTGTCAGGGAAGGCGATGACCAGCGTCTACCCTACATTCCCGGCTCCAGTCTGCGCGGACCGCTGCGTCATGCATTGGCGCGACGGCGGCGAACCAGGGGAGAGGGCACGGAGGATGTCGACACGCTGTTCGGCACAACTCAGCAGAGCGCGAAACTGTTGATCCAGGATGCCTTCCCCGATCCGGACGCGGAGCTACGCCTGGCATGGTTCCAGCATCATGCCGAGGACGAATTCACCGCCAGTACCTATGGGTCCGGCAAGTTCGACCGTGTGGCAGTGATGCAGGGACGCTTCCGCTGGCGGATGGTGCTCGAAGGGGCGCGTCCGGAGCAACGGCAGGCGCTCCGGGAACTGTTGGCGCTGGCGGAACATGGCCAGATCGGCATAGGCGGCGGTCAGTGGCGCGGGCATGGTTGGCTGCGCTGGCAGATCGACCGTTTTGACGGCGAGGAGGACGGAGTATGACGGGCAACACCTGTGGATTGCGCATCCAAACGCAACAAGAAACGCGCACGGTGATGGAGATCATCGCCGATGAGGCCGGCAAAGCACCGCCGCTGCTGGCCTGGGCCGATCCGGATCCCCGACATGTAGCACTGACCAATGACAGTGGACGCCGTCAGGATTTCGAACCACTCGTACAGGGAGTGCCGTCCTGGCCGGCTGACCTGCGACTCAACGAGGCCCGGTTGTTCTGGCCCGATGCGGCACTGCATGTCGTGGCGCGCGACGCGGGCGGTTCGATCTGGACGCGGATCGAGGAGACATCCGGCACCGAGTTCAGACGCGAGGCGTTTCCGGTACATCCCATTCGTGATCGCCAGCGATTCGGGTTGCCGGATGAATCCTTGAATACGGATCTGTGGGCCATTGGCTACCGGCAGTTCGGGCGTCTGGTGGCGTGGCGGTTGAGCATTAAGGAGGCAAAGGCATGAGGATTGAAACTGAAATCAAGGGAAAATTTACGAGCAAGAATGAAACCGAGATGGTTTCCTTTGTCGCGAAAAAAGAAGATGGTCGTAACTGGGCTGCTCCGCTGAAATTGGTCAGCAAGGGAACGGGGGGTGATATATCAGTTGGATTGGCAGTATGTCTTGAAATTAGCGGAGATTTCATCAAAAGCGTGCAAAAAAATCGGCACCAACCAGTAAAAGCCGATAGTGTACCGAATACGCATCCTACCGTATTGCCCTACGGCTTCGTGCCAATCGATATCAAGCATGCAGTCACGGACGAACCGGTCTGGCATGACGGATCCGGCAACGGTGATCTGCTGTCGGGCGAGATTCTCTGCGAGCTCGAAGCCCTGACTCCGGTGCTTCCCGGCAATGTGCGCTATCAGGCACAAAACGCCAATCAGCCGGACTTGCAGCGCTGGGGCTTTGGCGAGATTTCGCCGGAAAAACAGATCGCCGAGCCGCTGCGCTTGCCCGATGGCCGTGTCGTGATTGCGGGCAGTGCGTTGAAGGGCATGATTCGCCAGAGTCTGGGTGCCTTGACCTCGGCGCCGATGGAGCGGGTCGGGGAACGGCATTTCACCTATCGACCGAATCTCGATTTCAACAAATTCGGCATCAAGGAACGCTATGTCGTGCGACCGGCGCGCGTCGTGGCGGCCCGCGATGGCGGTTGGGATATCGAAGTCTTCGACGATGCACGACGCGCGGTGCAGTTTGTGCGACAGGGCGACAATCCCCCGTCTCAAACGACGTACCGTCGCGTCACTTACAAAGGTGGCATCGACGGAGAGGGTTTATTGGCCGAGGCGTTCAATCCGCGCAGCCGGACTTATCCGGACGCATTCGTGCCGCAGAAAGCCGGTCTGCAATTACATCTTCCTGCCGAGTTGTATCAACGCTATCTGGACGATCAGCGCAAGGTTTTGTCCGATGACGAAATCGGTCATCTGACGGCGCACCCGAATAGCAAAAACTTCAAGGTCGGGGTCGGTGAGGTCGCCGCCGCGATTCGCCAGCACGCCGACTTCTCGCCTAATCAACTGATCTACGTCGAATTGACCACCGATTCCCAGAGCAGGGTCACGCAGCAATCCAAGGTCGTCTCCTGCGGCCATCACTTCCGCTACCGCTGGGCCTATACCTCATCCATCCGCGAACAAAACGGCCAGCTCCGCGCCTGTCTGACGCCGCTCGCCGACGAACGAACCGCCGGCAAACCCGAACGTCTCACCGGCGCCCGTCTGCTGTTCGGCTATGTGCGCGACGATAAGACCAACCCCGTTGGCAAGGATGTCTTTGAGCGTCTGGCCGGACGCATCGCCATCAACCATGCCGTCAGCGACGGAACGCCGCGTTTTCTCGGCGACCCGGCGCGCGGCTACTGCATCCCGCTGAAGATTCTCGGTCAGCCCAAGCCCTCGGCCTGGGAGTTCTATCTTCAGCAACCCACGGATTCCAAAAATCCGCTCAACACCTACGGCGACCTGCCGGGCGATTCGGGCGGCGAATTGGCCGGGCGCAAGTTCTATCGCCATCAGCCAAGCACAAAACAGTCCGACATTACAGCCAGCGACACAGACATCATCAATTCCGATCAGGCGACACTGGCTAGATTTGTCTGTGATTCTGGAACCCGTTTTCGCTTTTCCATTCGCTTCGCCCGACTTCGTCTCTGGGAACTAGGTGCCTTGCTTGCCGTGCTGGAACCGCACCTGCTTGCGGATGGCGGAAAGGAGGACGACTATGCCCACAAACTCGGCCTAGGGCGACCGCTAGGTATGGGCAGCGTGCGTATTACGCGGAAAGCAGTTCGGATACGGACAGAAAAAGAAGGTGCATTTCTAGACGATTCCGCTCAGGACAGCCTACTCAAAGAGGCGTTGCAAGTGCTGCAAGAGCGGCTCAATGACGATCAGGTGCAGCCGTGGCTGTCCGCTCATCGGATCGTGAAGGGCCAGCGCTTAGGCTATCCGCTGGCTGAGACTAAAGTGGATGGCAAGAGGGTTCAAACTATTTATGCCTGGCATACAAACGAAGTGCGACGCCCATACAGTCAGCTGAGACGTCAGCAATCCCCCGATTGGTCAGATTTGGCCGGTAAAATCCGCTCCAAAAGATAAATGCCGTCCCCGCGATCCTATTCGTGACCAAGCGGTCGCTGAGGCGTGAAACGACAGCCTGTCACGAAGCCCCTTCTGATCATTCTTCGGCTCGATAATCAGCGGGGACTTGACATCGCATCCAGGCGCGATCATCACCAGCCAAGGGTGCGGAATAGCTCGGAATGCTCGCTATTCGACGCAGAAGCTAGCGAACGGGCGCGAAGCCGCGCCGTTGCCTCGCAAAACAAAGGCCAAACCGTGAGAACAAACATGGGAACACTTCGAGTCAGCATCGAAGGGCGGCGGCGACTCGTAAAGCGCAGTCACCTCGCTCACTGCTCCTCTGGCTCTCCTACCGGCGCCATCTCGATATCGCTCACCGCCTCGCCCCAGCCGCGCAGCCAGCGGTGCAGGAGCGCGGTTTCCTCCACCGTGGCGGTGACCGCCAGCCGGCCATCGCGCTCGGCCACCGTCTGGTCCATGGACAAGGGGGACTCGACCAGATGTTGTCCCACGGCCTTGTCGATGAGGAACGACAAACGCACCTGCCGCCCCTGGCTCAAGCCGAAGTGCCCGGCGGCGCAGTAGCGTTCGAGGTCGAAGCCCTTGGGCCAGGGGAAGGTTTCTGTCAGCGCCCTGGCTTGCTGGATGCGCGGCAGCGCCAGGATGCGTTCGTTGTCATAGCCCTCGAAGCGGCAGACCAGATACAGCCGCACGCCTTGCTGCACCAGCCCCAGCGGCCAGACGATGGCGCGTTTGCGCTGGTTACGCGCGTTGCGGTAGGCAAGGTCGAGCTTGCGTTCCTCGTAGAGCGCTTCGTTTACCACCTCGAACACATCCGGGGCGATGCGCGGCGGCAACAGCGGCTGGCTTTCCGGCAGGCGTTTGACCTTGCCCAGCCAGCGGCGGGCGGCTGAGGGCGTTGGACTATCCTCCAGCGTCTGGCGGGCGGTGGCAAACAGCGGCGCCAGGGTCTTGACGGTGCGGGCGGGCAAGAGGCTGGCAATCTCCTGCCGCGCCAGTTGCATGGTCAGCGCTTCGGATGGAGTGAGAAGCGGCAGATGCAGACCCTCAACGCCTTCCCGCCAGCGGTAGCCAAAGGGTTTGCTGCGCGTGTCGCACTCGATGGGGAAACGGCTGCACAGGGCGTCCAGATGTCGCTGCATGGTGCGCAGGCTCAGGTCGAACCCGGCGGCGACCAGCTGGTTATGCAGGTGCACGCTCGTGGTGTAGCGCTGGCGCGGAATGCGCCGCAGGATTTCGAGCAACAGCAGCGCGCCATCCAGGGCGGGGGTGGGCGGGGCGGTCATGGACGATCTTTCCCGTCATTGCCCCATGCCCGCAAATCTTCGATCCAGCGGTTAAAGCGCGGACACTCCTGGCGCATCCTTTCGATGCCGATTGCTTCGGCGATGATTGGCCCATGTTCTGGTTTGGAGTAGCTGCGCAAAATCTGCTCTATTCGCTTCGAAGGTGCCGTCTCTGGGCGGTCGTTGATCTCTTCCGGTGTATTAAAGCCTTGCCTGACTGCCAGTAGGCGCTGGTAGGCCTTCTCGTTCCATTCGTCAAGGACCCACTCAAACGCACTCGGGTCAGAGAACAGCAAGGCCTCGAATTCATGAACCTGCAAATAAGGAAGAACCAGTCGCTGCGCGTCTTCGCCGATTTTTTCGACCAATGCTTGCCGAATTGCCGTCTCCAGTTCCTCAGGATTTCTGCCGCTGCGGTCTTCAAAGCCGTAGAAGTCAACCAGCGTCGTAAGTCTTTCAGCGTCGTGGTATTCGTGCGCAATGAAGTTAACCAGCCGTTCAATCGAGACCCGTCCGCCCCGGTGCCTTCCCGATGGAGCCCGTAAAATCGAAGGATGGACCCAAATACCATGAGAGGAAAAATAGGGGGCGAGGGTCGTCTTGACAAACTCCACCTCCGTTTGCCCCTCGCAGACCACACAGATGCGCACGACGGTTACCCTCCCACACTCTCTTTGAGCCAGATATCGGAGGGAAGGTAATCGTCCTCCAGCCACGACTGGTACTCCTTGCGAGACAACTTGTGGAATTGCGACTCGCCGTTGGGGGCGCGCACGATGATGATGTTGTCGAGGTCAAAACAGTCCACCAGGTAGGGCGACTGGGTGGCGACAATCACCTGCCGGTAGCGTGCAACCCGCTTGAACATTGCGGCAATCAGCGTCATGGCGTGCGGGTGTAGCCCGAGTTCAGGCTCATCGAACAGCAGCACGTTGGGCAGGCGCTCGATCGGAAGGTTGAGCAGCGTGATCAGACAAAAGAGACGCAGCGAGCCATCGGAAGTGAGGTGCGAACCAAAGACCTTGTCGCTGTATTGCCCCACCCAGCGCAACAGCACCTTGCCGTGAACCGGTTCGAGGATGAAATCTTTGAAGGTCGGCAGCACACGGCGAATCTGCGCGACGATGAGATCGTAGCGCTTGCGGTCATTTTCGCGAAGGTCGAGCAGGACTGCCGCGAGATTCCCCCCGTCATCGCGCAGATGGACACAATCGGTGATGTCCCAGCTCATGTGGATGGGCGCCTTCAGCGACGTTTCGTGGAAGTGGTAGGTGCTACATGAGCGGAGCAGAGAAAGGATGGTCCTCGCGGTTCTGTTCTGTTGCTCCGGCAGGCTCGACTCTTTGCCGATAGCATCGAGCCCGGTCCAGTGGGCAGGATCGGGATGGTTGAAATCCGAGAAGCGGTAGGCCTCGTGTGTGACCACAAGGGTGTCGTTCGCGACATGAACAAGATCGAAGCTGTAGTCGTTACAGCCCTGTTGGGTTTCGATGCTGACTTCCGCATGAAGGCGCGGCGTTGTCCGTGCGCCCATGAACAGCAGGTCGTCACCGCCGCCATACCTGGCCACAAAGCCTTGGAGATTTTTCGCTGTGAGCATGAAGCTCACCATTTCGAAAAAGCGGATCAGGTTTGATTTACCGGTGCCATTACCGCCGATCAACACGCCAAGCTGCGGCAGCTCCAGCCTGGCGACATTCTTGATGCTGCGAAAACCTTCGATCGTCACCGTTTTGATGCGATTTGCCGCGGCGGGTGCAGGCGGGGTGGGGCTCGATGGAGATGGGGCGGTGTTGTTCGTCATCACGTTGAGCTCATTTCTTCAGTGACGGTTGTCAAAAAAAGTGCCCAACCGCCCCAGCAACCCGCCAACAAGCGCGCCCACGCCGCGCAGCGGGTGCAGGTCGAGCGCCTCGTTGCCGCAGCGTGGGCATTGGCTGGGGGGAAGGTCCTTGGCCGTCAAGGCATCCGAGCGCGGCTGCCAGCGGGTGTGCCAGCCGCAGCGCGGGCAGTGGATGTTGAGGGGTTGTGGCGGGATGGGCATGGCGGCGTCTTGGGCGAAGGGTTCAGGCGTCTTGCTCCACCACCGGGTAGCAGGCGGCGCCCCAGTCGACTTCCGGGTGGTCGAGCATCAGTTCCAGCATCAGCGGCACGAACTTGCCGAGGAGGTTGCCGCAGTCGCGCAGTTGCTTGCGGTTGACCCGGCTGCCCCAGGTGGCGCCGCCGTGAACGAGCTGGTTGCGCAGCGTGTAGAGGCGTGTGAACACCAGCCCCAAAATCTCCGGCGTCTTGCCACGCGCCAGCGCCTGCTGGGCCAGTTGTTTGCCTTTGGCGAAGCGGCTTTCCCATTCGGCCTGCGAGATGCGGCCGGCGTGCCAGTCCCAGAACGCCTGAAAGACGTAGGGCGTATCCAGCAGCACGCGGATGCCGCCGGAGAACTCGCGCCAGACCAGGTCATCCAGCCGCCCGTGGTCGATGGCGCAGAGCTGCTCCAGAAAGTCGATGAAGGTGGCCTGCTCGGAAAGCCCCTGCCGCTCGTCGATGTCGCGGGCGTAAGCGGCGTTGAAGGCGATCCACAGGAAGATGAAGCGGCCATCGAGGTCGCCCGCCTGCTCCGCCGCCTCGGCCCGTGCCAGCCAGCTCAAGGCCCGATGCAGGCGCAGGTTGAGGTTGGGCGGGTAGCCGTCGCGCACCGCGCGGTGGCGGGATTTGAGGGTGGCGTGGGTCATGGGGTAGCGGCCAATTGCGGGGTGATGGTGTCGATGAGTGGTAACTTCTCAATAACTCACGGCACGCCCTTGGCGGCTAAAGCCCGTTGGCGCACGATCTCGGGCAACGGTGGGATAGCGCCCACCTGCCCAATCCGGTCGTTGAGGTAGTCCCAGAAGGAGATCCCGAGCTTACGACAGGTCTTCTTCAGGCTGGCAAAGGTGTCGCGGCAGCGGCGTCCCAGATCACTGCGGGTTCCGCCACTGATCTTGCGCCATTTGACGTAGCTGCGGATGTCGTTCTCGCTACCGTTGGTGTGTAGCGGGATGTCGGGGCGCAGGAGCACGAGAAGGAGTTCTTGCTGATGGGCCTTGAGGCGCTTGAGGAGCGCATTGAGCGTGGCCCAAGAGGTTTTCTGGGTGAACAGGGCCTTGAAGCGGGCGCGTAGGCCGGCGATGGCGTCGGGATCGGGGTCGCACCGGTACGCCTTGAGGTCGGCGTAGAGCGCCCAGAGTTGGGCGCGCACCCGCTGCTGATCCTGGCGGTGGCGCTCATTGAGTGGGATGAGCGTATGAATCCGGCGTTCGGCGTGCACCCAGCACAGGGCATGGAGCAGGATGGCGAACTGTCCGGCGCCATCGCTGACGATGACCAACTCGCGTGAGAGCCCTTTGGCCAGGACGCCGCCGAGCAAGGCCCCTTCTGTAGCGATGCGCTGATGGCGCTCCTGGGTGATACCCAGGGTCTGAAGATGGGCCTCCCAAGCGGTGGTCGTCGTCAGTTCCAGGATCGGCGGTGCCATCAGCGCCCGGCACATGGCCTGAGGCAGACCTTGGGCGCGCCAATAGGCCAGGGCCTCGTCATTGAGGCTGTAGAACGGCTCACCGGCTTGCAGCAGGCGCCGGAAATTGATCCGGCTCTTGCTTTCGCTGCTGGAGAACCAGGCGAAGAAGTCATTGCCGATGTGGGTGACGTAGCCGTTGCGCCCCTGATGGCGCGCCCCGGAGTCATCGACCGTGACGTAGGAGCTGACCTCCAGCCCCACCTCCAGGAGCTGGTCCTTTTCGGCGAAGAAGACGTCGTTGCGACCGCTGAGCAGGGCGTCGATCTGACCGACGGAGATGTCGATTCCCCACTCCAGGAGTTGCTCGCGCAACAACGGCTGGGTGACATGGCACTGATGGTATTGGTAGAGTACATAGGCGCGCAAACCCGCCCCGAAATGACTCCCCTGCACCGTGGCCGGGAGCTCTCCGCACAACCACTCTCCCTCCGGCGTCTGCCACACTTCCAAACGATAGCGCGTGTTGTGCGCCCCAATGTGCAGATCCTGAACGATGAAATCCCGGTAGCCCTTGAAGCGCGCCGTCGCCGGCACCTCTTCGCGCGGCGCGATCGGACAGTCTTCGTGAATGATCAGCTCTTGGGTCTTGGCCCGTTTGCTCGAACCGGCCCGACGTGGCTTCTCCTCACCGCCCTCTTCGCCTCCCCCCGCGCCCTGGCCTGACCCCTCCATCCCACTGGGCTTGAATACGGGACGCGCCTTCTCTCCCTTCAGGATCGCGATCTCATCGCGCAACTGTTGGATCTGCTCCGCTTGCCGCTGGTTGGCTTCCATCAGCGCTTCGATCAGACTCAACAACTGCTCCACCAGCGGCGTGCGCTCCGCTTCCGGGATGTCAGGCAGTTGAATCGGTATCGGCATGGGGCGGTGGGTGATGGTTGGTCGCTGGATCAGGGGATGACGCCTACTGTAACGGATCTCGTCAGACAACGCCGCCATGACTTATTGAGAAGTTACGATGAGTGTCTGCATACGCTCGATTTCATGGGCTTTGTTCTGCATCTGGGCGCGCAGGTGGTCAAGTTCCTCTTGCAGGTTGCGCGACAGCGTGGCTTGCAGCTCCCGGGCCAGGGTGTCGAGCTGGGCGCAGGTGGCGGCGACGGCGGATTCCACCTGCTGCACCAAGGCATCGCGGCTTTGGGCGACCGCTTCCTCCAGCTGCGCGCGCAGCCGCGCCATTTCGCTGTAACTGGTGATTTTGCTGGAGAACCCTTCAAAGAGGGCGTGCGCGTTGGGTGCCGGCACGTCCATTTTGGGCAGGTCGAGCTGTGCAATGGCGGTTTCGATCAGCGCGCGCAGCGCCCGTGGGTCGAAGTCGCTGCGCTGGGTGTCGATGGCCTGCAGCAGCTCGCGGCGCAAGCCGGCGGAGATCGCCGCCGGGGCGATCAGGTCATCAAACAGTGCCAGCAGATTGCGGCGCATCTGGCCGAAATACTGGTTGAGGTTTTCCACCGCGTCGGCGACAAGCAGGTAGGAGGTGGTTTCGGTTTCGGTGTAGTGCTCGGTGTGGGAACTGAACCAGGTCCAGGGTTTGTACCAGACGGCATCGCTCACCTCTACGGCGCGACGATGTTTTGTGACCTCGGTGCGCTCGTCAAGCCGCTGGGCGCGTTGGGCGGCCTCTTCCGCTTCGCGCAAAAGGTTGCGGGATTTTTTGCGGGCCTGGTCGGTTTGGGCGTGTACGTAGCGTTGCAGCGCCTCGGCAATGGCATCGAGCCGCTTTTGGGTGCGTGCGGCGTGCTGCTCCAGGTCGCCAAGTTCGTTGTTTTTCAGGAAGTTCAAGCGCTCTTCGGCCTGCGCGTGCAGGTTTTCCAGATGTTCGCGCAGGGTTTTGGCGAGTTCGGCTTCCAGGTTTTCGCGCTGCGCGGCGAGGATTGCCTCTTTGTCGGCGCGGGCCTGGGCAAAGGCGGCGTGCAGTTCGTCAAAACCGGCGATTCGCCGCCAGTCGTCGGCGCTTGGGCGCACGCCGCCCCAGGCGTCTTGCGCGAGATCCTCGAACAGTTGCCAGGTGTGGCGCTGTTCGGCGCTCCAGCGCGCTTCCGGCTGGGTGGCAAAGACGTAGGCGTAGCTGCTGGCGAAGACGGGTTCAATGCCACGCAGGAGTGTGGCCACCTCAGGGTAGCCCTGCTGCTCGCGCCGGGCAGCCAGACGCTCGAGGTTATCGGCGATGTGCTGCCGCAGGCGCGCCCGCTGGCGGTTTTCGCACTCGGCGAAACTGGCGTGGTTGTAACCTTCGTCAAGGAACACGCTGTCAAACTGCGAGGCCACGAAAATGAGCCGCTTCACCCCTTTGGCGGGGAGTTGCTTGGCCACCAGCGCCTGGTCGCTGGCGTCGAAGTTTTGCGAGGCGCGGGAGAGCAGAAACACCACGTCGCATTGGGCGAGGTAGTCACGGGTCTTTTCGGTGCGGCTCAGCACCGGGTCGTTGAGGCCGGGGGTGTCGACGATCTCGATGCCTTCGAGCTGCGGCAGCGGCAGGGTGATTTCGCTGTCGGCCACCAGCGCCGTGTAGCGCCCCTTGGCAGCGACGTAGTCGGGCAGGATGGCGAGCAGTTCTTCCAGCGTCGCCGCCGTGCGGGTGACGCTGCCCTGCGCCAGCAGCGCCGCCACGTCCAGCCCGTGCGCACGGGCGTCTTGCACCAGCCCCCGCGCCGCTGCGGCACCGTCGCCTGCGTCTGGCGTGGCGGCGAGCTGCTCGATCTCGCGCCAATCTTCCGGGGCGTAGAAACGGGCGGTAAAGGCCGGGGTGGCGCCAAAGCGGATGCGGGTGAGGTTGGCGGTCTGCGGCGTGGCGGCTTCCGGCAGCAGCGGCTCGCCTTTGAACAGAAGTTGATTGAGAAAGCTGCTCTTGCCCGCTTTGACTTGGCCGATGACGCCGATCGACAGCGGCGTTTCCGCCAGCGACAACCGCCGGCGGCGGGTTTCGGCGTCTTTTTGCCATGCGTCGAGCGCGGCAAAGAGGGCGGGGAAGTCGGTGCGGTAACCGACAAATTGGGTAGAAAAATGAGGCTTGATCATGATGGTTTGTCAAGCATGGTCTATGGCTTGAACCAAGATGGTGAAATCTTGCGATATGTATTGGCGAAAGCTGTTAACTCTTCAACCTTTTTAAGTGCCTCTTCCCTTGTTGGCACTTCAAAAACAAAATTCTTCCTGCCATCGTCATAAACAATGACTCGATTGCCAACCACATCAATTCCAGAAAATACAGATATAGGTGTTTTACGGGACTCACCGTCGCAGGCAAGTATCCTATTGTTGTTCGGATCGAGTTCAAAGTGGTCAAATTTATTTTCCATGAGGTCACTCCGTTAAAAACCAAAAATCATCTCTGAGCAGAGGATGTCGGTCTTGGTTGCTGGCAAAATTCTCGGAATGACGGGTCGAGAGCAAATTGAAATACAGGTGCGATACTGATACTGCCGTCGGAGTTATAAATCGGCCCATTTAGAATGGAATAAGGCCATGGAATGTTTGCTGGTTGATTCATTCCTTCCAGCGAAGTCCAGTACTTATTTGCCGCCATCAGTAAGTCATCTCTTTCAACGGTGTCCGACTCTGGAAAAAGAACCAGCCAGCGATTTTGGTTAAACAGAAATGCGTAGCGTTCGGCGGTTGCCATGACTACCGAGGGCGTGACTTGTAACAGGTTACACACCCTTAAAAATAACGAAAGTGTCAGGCGGTCATTTCCCGTTTCAACCTTGATCCAAGCATTGAGTGGCTTGTTAAGCCAGTCTGCTATTTGAGCCTGATGAATCCCGCGCTCCATGCGTACCTCACGTAAAAGAATTACGCAGATGCTTGAAAAAGTGGTTATTTTTGTTTCAATTTTTGTCATGATTCTGCTCGTTTTAGTGGTAGTGGTATCCATAAGCTGCTATCCACGTATTGCATTAAATTGGTGGTAATTTTGATCTCAATTGTTACCCCTGTTCTTCATATCTGCTCTTCCACCAACGAGGTGGAGGGCGTCGCTCCTGCTTTTGATCCTGCTTACTCTGTAATTTAGTCTTGATTTTATTAAATCTTATTTCATTTTCTAAAAGCTTCTCTAAAAAGTTTTTCATATTCATATTTAAATCTTTCGCGCTCCAATTCAAGATATGTTTTCGGTTTTTGTGTGCTATCCATTTCTTTAAGTTTTTCTTCGGCCTGCTTGTGACCTAGTTTGACGGCCTTTTTGTACCATTCCCTTGCCTTGTCAATGTCCTTCCGTCTACCTTTGCCAAGCCTACACACTTCCCCGAGGAAATAGCACGATGCGGCATCCCCTGCTTTCGCTCCTTTTATGTAGTAATCCCACGCTTGGTCGTAATTATGTTTTAGCGAGAAAAGATGCCCCATTAGCAAAATTGCTAACGTTTGGCCTGCATCGGCCAGCTGATTAAGAATCAAGCGTAATGTCTCATTATATTCTTCAAGAGGGTAAATACGGTTGATGGCAAATTTATATATCTCACATATTGCTCTTTCATCTCCCGCCCATGCAGCCCTTCTGATCCACTCAACGTATTTCTCCTTTGAATCGGATCGCAAAGCCAATCTAGCCATCTCAAACAGTGCCTCGGCATGACCCAATTCCGCCGCCCTGCGAAACCACTTGGCTGCTTCTGTGAAATCCTCCTGCTCCTTGGCCTCCAACCCACGTTCATAACAAGTCTGACTGTCCAGAAATTCGATTTCATCGGGCTCTTGCAAGCTCATGGCGATGATATTTCCAACCCGCTTGAGCTCGCTAAAGAAGCGGCCGCGTAGCTCGGTCAGCTGGTCGTCGATCGTCTTGATGCGCTCGGTGCGTTCCTGAATCACCTGCTGGAGCTCTTCGGCGTCGCGGCGGGTTTCGCCGTCGGCGAGGGTGGCCAGGCGGTTGGCGCGGTGGAGCTGCCAGCGGGCGTCGCGCAGTTCGCGCTCCAGCCCCCGCTGGTAGCGGACAAACAGCGCTTTGAAACGGTGGGCGAAGCGCTGTTCGCGGGCGCTCTGGTTCCACGCGTCGAGTTGCTGGCGCAGTGGTTCCAACAGCGCCGCCTCCCGCGGCCGCGCCGAGACGGGGATGACGTCCACGACCGGCAGGTTGTGGGTGGTGAGTGTGTTGCGAATCTGCGCGACCACCTTTTGGCGGCTCTCTTCCGTGACGAGGTCGGCGCGGGTGACGGCGACGATGCGCGGAATCGCGGGGTCGAGGCTGCTTAAAAAGTGCAGGTCGGTTTCGGTGAGGTCGCCCTGTTTGATCGAGACGGTCCAGACGATGGCGTGGGCGCCGGCGAGTTGCGCCTGGGCGATGCGGGCGTCGCTGCGCGCGCCCCGTCGGCCTGGTCGGTGTAGCCGGGGGTGTCGATAAAAGCGAGGTTGCCCCACGGGAAGTCGCGGCGGGTGACGAAGGCGGCGGTGAGCGCGCGGGCGACTTCGCTGCCGTACTGCTTGGGTTCGTCGTGGGTGAGGCTCAAGAACTCGTCGTCGGTAAGCGGAACCCGCAGACCGTGGAGGTTGAGCGCGTGGATCGCGTCGGCATCATCCGCAAAGAGGTAGGCGGGCAGCGCCGTGGTGGGGTCGACTTCGGTGACCATCAGCCGCTGGCCGACAAGGGCGTTGATGAGGCTCGATTTGCCGGCCGAGAAGGCGCCGCCGAAGGCGACGATGGTTTTGTTGGCGAGCCGGGGTTCGGTGCAGAACTCGCGAAAGCGCCGCAGCTCTTCGGTAAAGCCGAGGTAGATGTCGGCAAAGTCGTCCGGGCTGCCTTGGCGGGCAAGCTCAAGCAGCGCTTCGTGCACCAGTTGCTCGAGCTTACCGAGCCGGTCGGCGACGGCCCATTGCGGGTCGTCGGCGTTTGGGGTCGCTTGGAGTGCCCGGCAAAGGAGCGGGTAGCGTTGCAGGATTGTGGCGTCGTCGGGAATCATGCGGCGGCTCCTGGGGTGGATTGGGCGATTTCGCCGAGCCAGACTTGCAGTTGTTCGAGATCGGCGCGGGCGCGCTCGCGCAGGGCTGCCGTTTCGGCTTCGCCCTGTTGCAGCGCATTGATGAGGGTTTCGAGGTTCTTGCGGACTTCGGCCTGTTCGCTTTCCACCTGCCGTTTGATTTCGCTTTGCGCGCGCTGCACCTGCTCTTCGAGCACGGGGCGAAGGCTCGCTTCGATTTCTTTGACGGCGCGGGAAAGGGCGCTGTGGATCTGCCCCTTCACCGCTTCGCGCTGGCGCGCGGCTTCGAGCGCGCGCCGCTCCTGGTCGGCGCGGCTGTCCAAGAGGTGGCCGAGAATCGGCAGAAGCGGGGCGACGATCTTGGCCAGCGGGTAGGGGATTTTCATGACCACTGCCGCCAGCGTGGCGCCGAGCGATTTCCAGCGGAATTCGCCGGTCGAGTCGCTGTCCGTGAGTTTGATGTTTTCGAGCCCGGGCAAATCCAGGCGGCTGGGGAGCGCATCCACCAGCCGGTCGAGGTAGCGCTGCAGTGCCGGGGCAAATTCCTGCCGCAGGTTGTCGGCCACGACCAGCCGGGCGGTGCCGAGGATGTCGTCGCTGATGTCATCCCCATTCATGGCGCGGCTGGCCAGACTGTCGAGGCGGGAGAGCAGCGCGTTTTCTACCCGCAGGCGGATCGCGCCGAGGATGGGGCCGACTTGCTCCTGGAGTGCGGCAGTGTCGCGCTCAAGGCGTGCCTCGAACGCTTTGAGCTCGTTCTCCAGCGCGTCGATCTGCGCTTGTAGCTTCGGCGCGTCGTGGTTCTCCTGGTTGGCGAGCACCTCCAGTTGCTGCGCGGCGTGAAGGAGTGCGCCGCGGTAGGGGACTACGACGCGGTCGGTAAAGATGCGCTCGCTCATGCCCGTGAGGGTGTCGAGCGCGGCGGCCAGTTCGGTGGTTTGCGATGCACGCGGCGACGCGGAGGTGACGGCCACCGCAAGCGGCGGGCGGCCCATGAGCTCGGCGACTTCTTCCTGAACCTGGCTGGCGACGGCGGCAACCGTGTCCGCTGGCTTTTTGTCGGCTTTGGTCAGCACCAGCACCACCGGCATGTCCTGAATGGCCAGCTCCCGTAGCGCAGGGCGCAAGCTGGCGCGCAGCGTCCCTTCGTCGACGCTCACCGCCACGCAGTAGGCAACGCTCTTGGGCGCGTAGTGGTCGATGACCTTCTCGTGTGCGGCAATGCCCGAATCCCAGCCGGGCAGGTCAACCAGAATCAGCCGCCGCCGGGTGGCGAGCGCTGCGGCCGGCCATTCGATCTCGATCCAACCTTCAGGGGCAAGGGGCGGGAGGCGGTTGTCGCGCACCGCCTCTTCTGTGAGCGGTTCGCGGTGGCCGTCGGCAAAGCAGGCGGTGAGGCGCGGTTCGGTGCCGTAGGCGATTTCGGTGGGAACGGCGGTCTTCGGGGTGGTGTCGGTGGCTAAGAGCCGTGTGCCGATGAGCGCGTTGATGAGGCTCGATTTGCCGCTACTGAAGGCGCCGACGAGCGGCACGCGCAGGCGAAAGTCGGCAATAAGCGGCGCGAGCGCCTCAAGCGGTGCCGCGTCGAAGCTGTGGCGAGCGAAAAGCGCCTGCGCTTCCGGGAGTTGCTGTGAGAGGTTCTGCTGGATGTTGTTGACTGGTGTCACGATTTCCTCCTTCGGTTTGTTCAGTGGTGTGGCCGCCTGACGAATCTTCATGATTCTGCCATCCCTACGATCCACATGGAATAAAGCAAAGCCCTTCATTCCTGGTTTTGTGCCAGTTTCAAAAAGTCGGCGCTGGCAGGACGGCGGCACGCCAGCGCCGGGATGGCCTCAATCGCCGTTCATGGCCACGTCGTTGATGTAGCCGTACAGGCACATGGTCGCCTGATCCAGGGGTTTGTCGTTGAGGCAGTCGTAGTGGTGTGCGGTGAGACTGCGGCAGGTGTTGAGCGCATAGCGCTGGGCATCAGCGGCTTTCATGCCGCCCTGGGTTTGCGCCGTGGCTGTTTCGCTTGTGAGGCACTCCTGCCAGAACCTCGGCGGGTCGGTGAGGTAATCGGTGAAGTGCTTGGTCCACACCGGATCGATCTTGAGCCGCATGAGCTGCGCCATGAGGTCTGTGGCCTCAAAGCGCATGCGCGGCATGGGGTAGGGACTCTCCGAACGCGTGGGTTTGGCCGGTGGCTCGGCTGCGGGCGTGGGGTCGGAGAAGTCCCTGTCGCGCGTGGCGACAGGGCGATCTTTCGGGGTGCGCTTCATGTGGTCTTCCATCGCGCCGAGGCCGATGCCGAGCACGAGCGCGACGGCGATCACGATCCAGCCGGCCAGGTTCCATTTGCGCTGCACCTGCTCGAAGTGCTCCACGCTTTGCCAGCGTCCGCTCTTCCAGGCCCATTCCCGACCCTTGAAGCCGAGCACGAAGGCCATGACGATGTTGACCAGGGGGATCAGGGCCAGCAGGCCAATCCACACACGGTTGAAGATGGCCCAGATCCAGTTGAGCCAGAAAGCGCCCCAGGACCAGCGAGCCACGCCCGGCGGCAGTGGCACGGCAGCCGTGCTGGCAGGCGGCACGGCCGGCGAGGCGGCGGGTGTGGCGGCGGTGGCGCTGTGAGGCGCGGCAACGTCAGGCTGCGTTCGCCAGCCGCCGCAGTGAGGACAGAATTGGACATCCGCGGCGATTTTCTGGCCGCAGTGCATGCAGTAAACGAGTTCCATGACCAGGTTCCTTATTGGGCAAGGCCGAACAGGCCGAGGATGAGCAAGAGATTGATGGCGGAAATGACGACAGCGGCGATGGCCATGCCGCGCCCGCCGCGCTTTTGCGCCAGGCTGATGACGCCGAAGATGCCACCGGGCAGCGCCAGCACGAGACCGCCCACGGCACTGTCCGCCGCGCTTTCGGCGAGTTTTCTTTTGAGGCTGTGGCCGCCAAAGGCGGATTCGAGTTCGCTGAGCTTGCTCAGGGTGTCCATGTCACCGGCGGTAGACAGGAGAATCAGCAAGGCGAGGATGGAGAGCGTCAGCGCGGTGATGGCCATCCACAAAGAACCGGAAGGCGCCGCAGGCGTTGCCGGCAGCGTCGGCGCGGCGAAGCTGTAGCCGCATTGAGGACAGAACGGCGCGGACTCGTGCAACGGCTTTCCGCAGGATCGGCAGTACATCATCGAGCCTCCTCCGCCGCGAGATCAGCCTCGGCCACCCCGCCGCCCAGTCGGGCCAGTACGTCGTCGAGCCAGCGGCCATAGGCAATCCGGCCGGACTGTATGACGGTTTCGGTTTCTTGCCGGATGAGGGCAGTGAGCGGGGCGCGCAGCGCCTGCAGCTTCTCGCGCACGCGGCGGGCGTCGTCGGCGATTTCGCGGTCCCAGGCGTCGGAGCAGGGGTCGGCGGCAAAGAGGGCGCGCAAGATGCCGGGCCTGGCGGCGTCGATGGCTTTGCCGATCATCTCATCGGCGCGAAAGTAGAGCTTGATGCCCTTGCGCAAGCCCTTCAAGTCGATGCTGGCGCCTTCTTCAAAGCCGGCGACGTCCGGCGCGGCTTCGTGCAGGGCGCCCTCCAGTGTGGCGAAGAGCTTGGAGACATGGCGCTCGAAGGCGTCGTCGTAGGCGCTGGAGAGCGTCGCGCTCAGGCCCATCTTGGTGCTGGCGGCAAAGTCGAAATAGAAGCCGTCCTCGGTGTATTCGTCGATCTCGCGCTCGAAGCGGTCCCAAACCTCGTCGGCCACGATGCCGGCGATGTCTGGCGCGTCCTCGCGCAAGTCGCGCAGGCGTTGCTGTTGGCGCTCGATGAGCGGGGTGAGTGTGGCAGCTGTGTTCATGTTGTCCTCCGTGGTGGTTTCCCGGCCCATTCGCCGGCGGAGGTCAGCATGCCTGAGTCATGCGTCAGTCAGTGACGTATGGTGACGAGGCGCCGGTCTGGTCCGCAAGGGGTCAAGAGACTTGGTACGAACTCCGGCAGGCTCATGTAATACAGGGGCCTTCCCCGTTTCTTTTTGCTCACTTCCACTACCCGCATGTTGGGATTGCTCAATAGCGCCCGCAACACGACAGGGTCGAGTTCGTTTTCCACATCGATCGAGACCAGATAGCCCTCGGTGTGAGCAAGCAATGCGGCCACCTCGGCGTCAGGCGGCACGTCACGAATGTAGAGGCTTGTTTCGTGATCGTGCAGACGCAGCACACTGGCGACTTCGGCATTGAGAGAGGGCAGCGACAAAGAGAGTATTAGACTTGTACCGTGTAACTTCTCAATAAGTCATGGCGGCGTTGTCTGACGAGATCCGTTACAGTAGGCGTCATCCCCTGATCCAGCGACCAACCATCACCCACCGCCCCATGCCGATACCGATTCAACTGCCTGACATCCCGGAAGCGGAGCGCACGCCGCTGGTGGAGCAGTTGTTGAGTCTGATCGAAGCGCTGATGGAAGCCAACCAGCGGCAAGCGGAGCAGATCCAACAGTTGCGCGATGAGATCGCGATCCTGAAGGGAGAGAAGGCGCGTCCCGTATTCAAGCCCAGTGGGATGGAGGGGTCAGGCCAGGGCGCGGGGGGAGGCGAAGAGGGCGGTGAGGAGAAGCCACGTCGGGCCGGTTCGAGCAAACGGGCCAAGACCCAAGAGCTGATCATTCACGAAGACTGTCCGATCGCGCCGCGCGAAGAGGTGCCGGCGACGGCGCGCTTCAAGGGCTACCGGGATTTCATCGTTCAGGATCTGCACATTGGGGCGCACAACACGCGCTATCGTTTGGAAGTGTGGCAGACGCCGGAGGGAGAGTGGTTGTGCGGAGAGCTCCCGGCCACGGTGCAGGGGAGTCATTTCGGGGCGGGTTTGCGCGCCTATGTACTCTACCAATACCATCAGTGCCATGTCACCCAGCCGTTGTTGCGCGAGCAACTCCTGGAGTGGGGAATCGACATCTCCGTCGGTCAGATCGACGCCCTGCTCAGCGGTCGCAACGACGTCTTCTTCGCCGAAAAGGACCAGCTCCTGGAGGTGGGGCTGGAGGTCAGCTCCTACGTCACGGTCGATGACTCCGGGGCGCGCCATCAGGGGCGCAACGGCTACGTCACCCACATCGGCAATGACTTCTTCGCCTGGTTCTCCAGCAGCGAAAGCAAGAGCCGGATCAATTTCCGGCGCCTGCTGCAAGCCGGTGAGCCGTTCTACAGCCTCAATGACGAGGCCCTGGCCTATTGGCGCGCCCAAGGTCTGCCTCAGGCCATGTGCCGGGCGCTGATGGCACCGCCGATCCTGGAACTGACGACGACCACCGCTTGGGAGGCCCATCTTCAGACCCTGGGTATCACCCAGGAGCGCCATCAGCGCATCGCTACAGAAGGGGCCTTGCTCGGCGGCGTCCTGGCCAAAGGGCTCTCACGCGAGTTGGTCATCGTCAGCGATGGCGCCGGACAGTTCGCCATCCTGCTCCATGCCCTGTGCTGGGTGCACGCCGAACGCCGGATTCATACGCTCATCCCACTCAATGAGCGCCACCGCCAGGATCAGCAGCGGGTGCGCGCCCAACTCTGGGCGCTCTACGCCGACCTCAAGGCGTACCGGTGCGACCCCGATCCCGACGCCATCGCCGGCCTACGCGCCCGCTTCAAGGCCCTGTTCACCCAGAAAACCTCTTGGGCCACGCTCAATGCGCTCCTCAAGCGCCTCAAGGCCCATCAGCAAGAACTCCTTCTCGTACTCCTGCGCCCCGACATCCCGCTACACACCAACGGTAGCGAGAACGACATCCGCAGCTACGTCAAATGGCGCAAGATCAGTGGCGGAACCCGCAGTGATCTGGGACGCCGCTGCCGCGACACCTTTGCCAGCCTGAAGAAGACCTGTCGTAAGCTCGGGATCTCCTTCTGGGACTACCTCAACGACCGGATTGGGCAGGTGGGCGCTATCCCGCCGTTGCCCGAGATCGTGCGCCAACGGGCTTTAGCCGCCAAGGGCGTGCCGTGAGTTATTGAGAAGTTACTGTACCGTGCTCTAACTTATTGATTTTAGGCTATTTTGAAGTTCCAGAGCCCGGCTCCAAGTCCCAAAAATTGTAACCGTTTACCCCCCACCCTTTGCTGCCCGACGTTTCGTGCCGATCGGAGCGTGACGAGGATGTCGAGATTTGCTGCAACAGCGCCATTGCACCGGTTTGCGGTTTGAGAGCGACCGGCCACGATGTACCTGAAGGATAACGATCTACGCCAACTCGACGAGGCGCGTCTTGACGGACTGCCGCGCGAGGTGTTGCGCGCGTTATCGAAGCGGTTGCTGTCGGATCTGAAGGAGGCGCGCGAGCGGCTGAACCGGAGTCCGGAGAACAGTTCGCGTCCGCCGAGCAGCCGGGCGCCGTGGGAACGAGGCGGAGAGAGTCTGGCGCTGGGAGTGGAGGAGGAGGATGACGCGAGCGCGGGGAGCGCGACGGATAGGGTGTCGGAGTCGGCCCCAGAATCGGAGAGGCCCAAACGGGAAGCGAGCGTGGGGGGTGATTCAAAGGCGGGGGTGAAGCCGAAAGGTCGCCCGGGTCGCCGGCCCGGTCATCCGGGGGTGAGCCGTCGCCGGGTGTTGCCGATCGATCAGGAACAGTCCCACGCGCCGAGTCATTGCGCCGGTTGCGGGGCGGCGTTGGAGGGTCTGGAGGCGGTGGCCTATACCGGGCGCTATGAACTGGAACTGGAGCGTCCCGAGTCGGGGAACGCCGGTGTAGTCGTCACCCAGACCAAGCACACCTATTTCGAGGGGCGCTGTGGGTGTGGGCATCGCACGCGCGCCGAACCGGGACGCGCGCTCGCCGAGGCGGACTGGACGGTGGAGCTGACCGAACGGCATCTGGTCGGACCACGTTTGTCGAGCTTTATCGTGGCGCTGTCGTTGCGTCTGGGCGGCTCACACCGACGGATTCAAGAGTTTCTCGCCGACCGGTTCGGGCTGTCGCTGTCGACGGCGCTCATCAGTCAGTGCCGCCATGAACTCGGGCGCGCGCTGGAACCGGTGGTCGAGGAGGCGTTGCGCGCGGCGTTGAGCGACGCCGAACCGGTGCCTGTGGATGAAACCGGCCGGCCGCAGCACGATCAGGCGTTGTGGTTGTGGGCGTTCGTGACCGCCAACACCCTCCTCTATGTGATCGGTCGGCGCACCCGGGAGCTGTTGCACTCCATCCTCGGTCCCACCCCCAGCCCGTGGATCATGAGCGATGGTTACTCGGTCTACCGCGCCTACGGACACCGGCTACGCTGTTGGGCGCCCATCCTGCGCAAGGCCCGCGGCCCGGCCGAGCGCCTCCACACCCCGACCCAAGCCTTTGGCCGGGAGCTTCCGAGCACCTTCGAGACGCTGATGCAGGCCGTCTACGCCGCGCGCGCCGCCCCCGGCCCCCACGGCCTGCGACAGACTTACAGTCAGAGGCTCCAGGCCCTCCGGCAGTGCTGTGTGCGCGTGGCCGCCGGCCCCTATCCCGACAAGGCCCAGGTGCTTGCGCGCGAGTTGCGCAACGACTGGGACGGCTTCCGGGTCGTGCTGGAGCATCCGCACCTGCCGCTGACCAACAACGAGGCCGAGCGCGCCTTGCGCCCCTGGGTGATTCTGCGTCGGGTCAGTCAAGGCCCGCGCACCGAGCAGGGCTCGCGCGCCTTCTGCGCCTTGGCCCTATCTGACCGACGCCTTGCGTCAGCGTCGCCAAGGATTGCCCGCCCCAGCCTTGCCGCTCGCGGCTTAACCTTCACGGCGTTTTGAGCACGAGATGCGGGCTGATGAGAGGGGGGGATAAACCGCTACGTCGGCTTCCTTTTCTGCCTCTTCCTTGATCTTGGCTTTCTCGCGGGTTTTCAAACACCATTCGCGGATGAAGGATTGCGCCATTTCCTTGACGGCGGGGGCGGCATCCTCGGGGATCGGATCGCCACGTTTCAAGGCCATCGGGGATAGGCCACGCCCGGCCAGTATTTTGCAATCGTCCCGCCATGATCGGGCTTCGGCAAGGGAATAGGTGGGGTAGCCCCCCAGCGTAACCTTTTCCTGCTTCCCGGCCAGCCGATAACGCAGCCGCCAGACCTTCGCGCCGCCGGGCATGACTTCCACGAATAGCCCGCCCTCATCCGCTTTCTGATATGCCTTGTCAGCAGGTTTCAGGTTCCGCAGCTTGGTATCCGATAGCGCCATCACTTACCCCTTCGCCGTAGCGTGTGCCCATGAAAACCGGCCTCATCTTGGGCACACTGTTTAGCCTTGGGCACACGGCCTGAAAGCCTTTACTGGTGGGGAATTCAGTCCATTTACCCGCCTTATGTGCCCATGAAAAAGTGATTTCTCCACACTCTGGAAAGGGGCCCAGGGAACACCGCCGCTTCATCATGGGAACACCGCTTTCCATCTTGGGCACAATCTTGGGAAGACATTTAAGCGGATTTGTGCGGAACATGCAAGCCGATAACGGAACAAAAAGCCCGCATTTACGCGGGCTATCAATGGGTTAAGCGGTATTTTGCGGAACACTCAGGAAGGCTTGTCATTTTCCAATGCAAAAACTGGAAAAGATCCGTCCCAGTAGATCATCGGACGTGAATTCGCCGGTGATCTCGCCGAGCGCGCGTTGGGCCAGATGCAGTTCCTCGGCGACCAGTTCGGCGCCGAGTCTCTGCTCCAGGTTGGTCGCAGCCGTTTGCAAGGCACCGCGCGCGCGTTCCAACGCATCGAGATGACGACGCCGCGCGATGAAAGCACCTTCAGGATGCGCACTCAGGCCGGCACACGCTTTGATATGTTCCTTGAGCAGATCGAGACCTTCGCCGGTCGCGACCGAAAGCGCGATCTCGACCTCGCCGTCCTGCTCGATGATACGTGCCGGTTCGCCAATTAGATCGATCTTGTTGCGGATCCGGGTGACCGGACAGCCGGCGGGGAAGGTGGCGCGGATCGACTCGTCCGGCTCATGATCGACGGCCTGGACCCAGAGCACCAGATCAGCGTCGTTCAGGGCTGCCTGAGCGCGACGCACCCCTTCCTGCTCGACCGGGTCATGGGTGTGGCGCAGACCGGCCGTATCGACGATGCGGATCGGCAGTCCATCGACCTGGATGTCGAACTTGAGCAGATCGCGCGTGGTGCCTGGGATGTCGGTGACGATGGCGACCTCCGAGCCGCAGAGCGCATTGAGCAGGCTCGACTTGCCGACATTGGGCGCGCCGGCGATGACGACTGCCAAGCCTTCGCGAATGATCCGGCCCTGATGGGCGTCGGCCAGGAGCCGGTCGACGGCTTCCAGAACCGCGCTTAGATCAGCCGCGACGGTCGGCTCGTCGGCCAGATCGATCTCCTCGTCCGGAAAGTCGAGCGTGGCCTCGACATGCAACCGCACCTGGATCAGACCCTCGACCAGCTCGTTGATCCGTTGTGAGAAGACGCCTTGCAGACTGCGCCCGGCCAGCCGCACGGCGAGCGCGGTCGAGCTTTCGATCAGATCGGCGACCGCCTCGGCCTGGACCAGATCGAGCTTGCCGTTGAGAAAGGCGCGTTCGCTGAATTCGCCCGGACGCGCCAACCGCGCGCCCAGCTCCAGACAGCGGCGCAGCAGCAGATCCATGACAATCGGGCCGCCGTGCCCCTGAAGTTCGAGCACGTCCTCGCCGGTGAAGGAGCGGGGCGCCTGGAAATAGAGCGCCAGCCCCTCGTCGATGAAGGCGCCGTCGCCCTCGCGAAAGACGCCGAAGGCCGCGCGACGCGGTTCGGGAATACGCCCAAGGATGGCTTCAGCGATGGAGCGCACACGCGGCCCGCTGATCCGCACGATACCCACGCCGCCCATACCGGGCGGCGTGGCGATGGCGGCGATGGTCTCGCCGGTCGTCGTCATCTCAGCGGCGCGCCGCGTCTCAGCGCCGACGCTTGGCGGTCTCCAGCTCCAGGTCGCGCGTGATCTTCCACTGCTGCGCGATCGAGAGCAGGTTGTTGACCGTCCAGTAGAGCACCAGACCCGACGGGAAGAAGGCGAAGAACACGGTGAACACGAACGGCAGGCTCATCATGATCTTGGCTTGGAGCGGGTCCGGCGGCGCAGGATTGAGCTTCTGCTGCACGAACATGGACACGCCCATGATCAGCGGCAGGATGAAGTACGGATCCGGCGCCGAGAGGTTGTTGAGCCAGAGCACGAAGGGCGCCTGACGCATCTCGACGCTCTCCAGCAGCACCCAGTAGAGCGCGATGAACACCGGAATCTGCACCAGGATCGGCAGACAGCCGCCGAGCGGATTGATCTTCTCGGTCTTGTACAGCTCCATCATCGCCTGATTCAGACGCTGCTTGTCGTCGCCGTAGCGATCCTTGAGCGCCTGGAGCCGGGGTGTGATCTGGCGCATGTGCGCCATCGAACGATAGCTGGTCTCGGAGAGCTTGTAGAACGCCAGCTTGATCAGGATGGTCAGCACGATGATCGCCCAGCCCCAGTTGCCCACCACGGCATGGATCCAGCTCAACAGCCAGTAGATCGGCTTGGCGATGACGGTCAGCCAGCCGTAGTCGACCGCCAGCTCCAGCCCGGGGGCGATGTCCTCCAGCGTGCTCAGGAGCTTGGGACCGATGAAGAGCCGGTTCTCGAACGTATGCGCGGTGCCGGGCGAGATGCTGACCGGCTGCGAATACTTGCCGATGATGTAGCGCGAGTTGTTCAGCACGTTGGTGTAGAAGGTCTCGGCCACGGCACGCGGCGGAACCCAGGCCGCGAGGAAATAATGCTGCATCATGGCGATCCAGCCATCCGTCACGGTCAGGTCGAGCTTGCCCTTGGCCATGTCCTCCAGCGAAACCTTCTTGTACTTTTCTTCGGGGCTGTAATAGACACCGCCGGTGAAGGTTTTGATGAAGCGGGTTTCGTTGGGATCGTGCAGCTCGGTGCGTTGGAGCTGATTGTAGGCGCGCGCGATCAGGGGCGCGCCGGTCTGATTCTCGACCACCTGACGCGACTCGATCAGATAGCTTCCGCGCGTGAAGGTATAGATCTTCTTGACCCGGACGCCGGCGTCATTGGTCCATTCGAGCGTCACGTCGAGTCGGTCGGCGCCGGGTTGCAGCTCATACTGACTCTGGGCGCTGGTGAAGACGGCCTCGTGCGTCGGCAGCAGATCCGGTTTCTCGCCCAGCAGTCCCGACTGGACGACGAACATGTTCGGCGGCACCGGCTTGAGGAGCTGGAACTTGTCGTCCGGACGCTCGGGGACGACGGCATAGTCGAGCAGCCAGGCGCCGGCGATGGTCGCGCCGCGCGGCGAGATCTCGAGACGCAGCACATCGGTCTCGACCCGGATCGGTGCCTCGTCGGGTGCGGCCGACAGGGCCGCACCGTCCGGCACCGCGCCGGGCGTGGTCGAAACGCTCGGGATCTCATTGGCCGAAGGCACCGGAACGCCGGGGGCGCCCTGGATCTGCTCCTGTGCGACCGGGAGCTGGGCGGGACGGCCATAGTCCTGCATCCAAGACTCGTAGATCAGAAACAGCACCGCAGCCAGTGCAAGGAAGAGGAACAAGCGCTGGTTATCCATGAATCGTGGTCTGCCTTTTTTCAGGGACGGGATCGATACCGCCTGGATGCCAGGGGTGACAACGCAACACGCGACGCAGGGCCAGATAGCTCCCGCGCGCGACACCGTGGACCTCGATGGCCTCCACGGCATAGTGGGAGCAGGTGGGGTAGAAGCGGCAACGCGGACCGAGCAGCGGACTGATCAGGTATTGGTAGACCCGGATCAGCCCGATCAGGATTCGACGCATGATGATTTCTCGATGTGCGCCCAGGCTCGCTCCAGGACGTCGAACAGTCGCCGGTTCGACTCATGTGGCGCACCCTGGGCACAGAGCACCACGATGTCGACTCCCGGAAGCCGCCGACCGGATCGCCGAAAGCTCTCGCGCGCGATCCGCTTGAGTCGATTGCGATCGACCGCACGGCGGGCGCATTTCTTGGCGATGGCCAGACCGAGACGCGCCCGGTCGAGGTCGTTGGGCCGATAGAGCACGACGAAGCCCTGACGACCGGCTCGGTTCGCGTCGGCGAAGACGCGCTCGAACTGACTCGACTGAGTCAGGCGGCGTTCGCGTCCGAATCCCTCTCCGGGGTCGCCGGTTCGTTCCAGGGTGCTCAGGGGATCAGGCGGGCACGGCCCTTGGCGCGACGCGCGCTCAGAACCTTGCGGCCATTGCGGGTGGCGCTGCGGGCGCGGAAACCATGGGTACGAGCCCGCTTCAGGCGGCTGGGCTGGAAGGTGCGCTTCATGAACGGTACTCCGGGAATTCGGTGGTGGGGCAGGGCCTGATGACCCAGCTATAAAAGGGCCGGAAATTTAGGCAATTTTTCATCCGAAGTCAATCGAAACGCGCGTCCGATCGGTTCGGGCTGTGGATAAGTCCGCGCAAGGACGCTAGACTTGCACGCCGGCTCAGGAAACGTGCCGCGTC